>NZ_DJBB01000039.1:0-35390 GCF_002429865.1 Empedobacter sp. UBA5987 | reverse complement strand
AACAAGGGGGAGATTACAGAAAGATAGAATCTCGTATAATGACAATTTATCCATGATAAGATGACTTAATATTTAATTACGCTAAAATAATATTGTATTCTGATATAAGAAAATAATGCGTTCTACAATTTATTATCCATAAAAATGCCCCTAAAAAGTTATACACTTTTTGGGGCATTTAATTAAATTGTACGAATTACATCAAACTCGTTAGAAATTCTTTTCAATTAATTCAATTTTTAATTGTTCTTATAGTCGTAATCATTATCTTTATTCCAAAGTTGATGCTATGTGTTTTCATGTAAAAGTGACCAAAACAAAAGAACAGATTGAAAAGAAATCAAGGTTGAAATTCAAACCTGAAGTTACATTTGCGCCAAATCCTCATTTCAAAGGTTTTGATCATCCGAAATTACCTGTGATTACCAATCAACAAGATTATATTCATTTGTTGGAATGGGGTTTAATTCCGCATTGGGCTGGAAATGATTTTAATTCGAATAACACCTTAAACGCACGCATTGAAACTATAGATGAAAAACCATCTTTTCGAGATGCTTACACCAATCGTTGTGTGATATTGGTTGATGGCTTTTATGAGTGGCGACACGAAGGCAAAGACAAAATCAAATATGATATCGGAATCAACAATAATTTGATGTGTTTAGCAGGATTGTATTCAGATGATACATTTACGATTGTTACAACTGAAGCTATTGGAATCATGGATTATATCCACAATACAAAACATCGTATGCCTGTAGTTTTAAATGATGATGAAAACTTAATGAATTGGCTTAATTGTAAACCTATTGTAGCATTTACAGATTTCAGCTATCAACGGGAAGATGGACAAGTGAGTTTATTTGGATAATTCGGATTTTATATGTCGAAATAAGATTTTTCGGACATCCTTATTATCTTGTTTTTGCTCAATAAATAATTTCATTTCATCAAGATTTTCAAGTAAATGATCACAATAACCAAATCCTTTATAAACTCCTTTTTCAATTAATACAATACCTTTTTCATTTTCATTTCTTCCAACCAATTCAAATAAAAAGTCCTTTTTAGGTAAATGCACTGTTTTCAAAAATTGACGAACTCTTTTGTTGTAAAGCTTTGGCTCTTCGATATTAATACAAGCTCCGTTACATTCTTCTAAACTATATTGAAAACAACTTGATTTGGTTTTATATAAACCATTTACTTTTTGACAAAGCTTATATTTTTCAGTGATATAGAATAAATAATCTTTTGCTTCATTTTGTGATGTAAATGAAATGATTTCGTTCCCAGAGTTATCAATTTTCTTCACAATTAATGCATGATAACCATCCGAATTTATTTCTTTATATAATGCGTAAAAGAACTTAATCTTGCGTTGAGCTCGATTAAATATTGGCAGATTTTGTTTGATTAATTCAGATTCTCTCAACAAAGCAATCAATTCATTTCCTGTATTTTCAAATTGTATAGAATGCGTAAAATGCTGAAGTTTAATTTCCTTTTTATCAAGTGATTTGAAATGCTGAATCAATCTTTTTCTGATATCAATACTTTTTCCAATGTAGATAATATCTTGCTTGTCGTTGTATAAATAATACACGCCACAAATATTTTTTGGAACTTGGTCAACCAACATTTTCAATCTATCATTCAGTACCATGGCACAAATTTACTGAATCAATTTCTAATTATTATTTTTTAACACTTTTCCGCGACACCTTGTAGCGCTTTATTTGCTCAACTTTGTAACATGATGTATGCTTTAGTTGACTGCAATAATTTTTATGCTTCGTGCGAACGAGTTTTTAATCCAACCCTAAATGGAAAGCCAGTTGTGGTACTTTCTAACAATGATGGTTGTGTAATTGCACGTTCTAATGAAGCAAAAGATTTAGGCATTCCAATGGGTGCACCTGCTTTTGAATACGAGAATAATTTCAGAATAAATAAAATCAATGTTTTCTCTTCAAATTATGCTTTATATGCGGATATGAGTAATCGCGTGATGATGATTTTAAAATCCTATTGTCCTGATATAGAAATTTATTCGATTGATGAATCTTTTCTTCTTTTCAAAGGCTTTGATAACTATGATTTGGTAAATTACGCCCAAGAAATTAAACAAAAAATATATACCATTACCAAAATCCCTGTTTGTATTGGTATTGCTCCTACAAAGGCTTTAGCTAAAGTGGCGAATCGAATAGCAAAGAAATTTCCTAAACATCATAATGGTGTTTATATGATTGATTCGAAAGATAAAATTGATAAAGCTTTAAAATGGTTAAAATGTGAGGATATCTGGGGAATTGGGCGACGTTTAGCTAAACGTTTAGCTTTTATTGGTTGTAAAAACGCGTATGATTTTACATTATTGAGTGATGAATACATCAAACGAAATTTCTCAATCGTAGAATTGCGTTTGAAAAAAGAATTGTTAGGCGAAAGCGTCTTAAAATTAGATGAAGTTCAACGCAAAAAATCAATTGCCACTACTCGAAGTTTTGAGAAAACAATCAATGATTATGAAAATCTGAAAGAGCGTGTTTCTACTTTTGCTGTTTCTTGTGCCGAAAAGCTTAGAAAAGAACAATCTAAATGCAACATTATTACTGTTTTTGTGATGACCAATCGTTTTGATGAAAAACAATCTTTTGTTTCAAATTCTTTAAGTACAACCTTAGATTTTGATTCGAATTCGAGCATTGTTTTGTCAAAAACAGCCTTATTTTTATTGGATAAATTGGTTCCTGCCGAAGGCAAAGTTCCTGATTATAAAAAAGCTGGTGTTATCGTTTCGGCAATTACTCCCGATAATCAAGCACAGATGAATTTATTTCATACAGAATCTCCAAAACATAAAGCGTTGATGAGTGTGATGGATCAATTAAATGCAAATTATGGCGATCATATGCTAAAATTAGCTTCGCAAGATGTGCGTAGAAAATGGAAAATGAAGCAAGAACGTTTGTCGCCTTGCTACACAACAAGATTTACAGATATTTTAAATGTTTATTAAATGGTACAGTTTATTCAAGTTCCCAAATTCTCAGAAGAGTTAATCAATATCCCTATCAAAACAGATGGTGAAAAACGATTTGTTCAATTTTTTGGTGATGTTTCAGCAGGTTTCCCCTCTCCTGCTGCTGATTTTGTACAAAATAATATTAGTTTAGATGAAATTTTACTGAATCATCCCGAAGCAACTTATCTTAATCGTGTGGGTGGCGAAAGTATGTATCCTGAATATCTGAAAGGTGATTTACTTATCATTCGATCTGATATCGAACCCAGACATCATGATGATATTGTAGTATCGGTCAACAATTCCGAATATACTTTCAAACGTTATGATGCCATCAACAAACAATTGATTTCTCTTAATCCGAAATACAAAAATTGTATTCAATTACAAGATGAAGATGTTGTCATTATTTTGGGAGTTGTAACTGATTTGGTGAGGCATAAGAGGAATTAAATTAATTTTGAATATTAAATCATAATTAATACTTTTATAAAAGATTCAATCATCAAGAGTACATTAAGTACACCAACCGAGTTTAACAAACCACGGTGGTAAAGCGATGAGGGCTGTTCAGTCAAAAAATTGTCACTCTCTAAATTCTTAATGATTGATACTGTTTAATAAATTAAAGTATCAAAACAATGGAAAATTTAACTGAAAAATTTGAAAAAAACTTGATTTCACTTTCAGATCAAGAAGTAATTAACTCCTTCAATAAAGAGGTGGGTAATACTGGATGGGTAGCTGCACGAGCTCACTTTCTAAAAGCACTAACTAATCAATTCGAATCAAGAGAAATTGACTATTCAATCATTAAAAATGAAAATACAATTTCTTTCGCGAAAAAGGTTTTACTAAAGGAAAAAAAATTACACTATTAAAAAACATGAGCCGATTAGCATAAATAATCGGCTCATTTTATAAATTTATAACAATTCGTAAAGCTTTACCTCTCCTCCATTTTTTTCTTCGTAACTATTCGCCCAAGTAAAATAATCATATTCAATTTCTGACCAACTATTAGCTTCATATTCGAACCCATAGTTTAGGTTTACTTGATTCAATTCAATCGAAACGTGTAACCGATCTTTGTCTTCAAAATCAATTGATTTATCAAACAGCGTATTGTTATTTAGTTTTTTTAGTACAAGTTCAACCAAATTATTTGGATTATAATTTTTCAACATATCATCTAACATTATTTCGCCGACAATTACAAGGTCTAACGCTTCATTGAAACGATACAAAACCCAGTAATTTTTTAATGATTGAACTTGATCGATTTCAAAATCAGAACAGGTACAAAACGTGACATCAGAATAAACTTGACACATCAATTTAAGTTTTGATAAATATACTTTTTTATTTCAAAAGCTTCTATCCTATTCTACCTTTTTATTCGTTGTTTATTATCATAGCGTCTTATTTTGTCGCTATACTTCATTATATTTGAAAAAAAAGTACAAATATGGTTTTACGTAAAGTTTTATCCCTTAATAAGACTTTATTTGCAGTTATTGTATTTGTATATTTACAACAAAGAATTGATAAACAATTATGGCTAAAAAAGTACAAACCAAAAGTACAGAAGAAATCCTTTGGGATGCAGCAAATAAATTACGTGGTTCGATAGAACCGTCAGAATATAAACACGTGGTATTGAGTTTAATCTTCTTGAAATTTGCAAGTGATAAATTCATCAAACGCAGAGAAGAATTGATTGCAGAAGGTAAAGAAGCCTTCTTAGAAATACCCGAATTTTATCAGGCTGAAAACGTATTCTATCTTCCAGAAGAATCACGTTGGACGTACATCATCGAAAATGCCAAACAAGAAGACATTACCTTAAAAGTTGATACTGCACTTAAAACCATAGAACGTACCAACAAATCATTGGAAGGTGCGTTGCCAGATAATTATTTCTCAAGATTGGGATTGGATCAATCTAAGTTTTCGGCTTTATTGGATACCATCAACAACATCGATACGCTTCGTGATGAAGCCCAAGATATCGTGGGACGTGTGTACGAATATTTCTTAAGCAAATTTGCTATTGCCGAAGGAAAAGGAAAAGGTGAATTCTATACGCCGAAGTCGATTGTAAACTTGATTGCTGAAATGATTGAACCGTACAAGGGAAAAATCTATGACCCTTCTTGTGGTTCGGGTGGTATGTTTGTGCAATCGTTGAAGTTTATTGAGAAACACCAAGGAAACAAAAAAGACATTTCCATCTACGGACAAGAGTTAACGAATACCACATTTAAACTGGCTAAAATGAACTTAGCCATTCGTGGGATTTCTGCCAATTTAGGAAACAAAGCGGCCGATACATTTAGTGACGATCAGCACAAAGATTTGAAAGCCGATTACATCATGGCGAATCCGCCGTTCAACTTAAAAGATTGGCGCGCTGAAAACGAATTAACGGATGATCCACGTTGGACAGGTTACGAAGTTCCTCCAAAATCCAATGCCAACTATGCGTGGATTTTGAACATGATTTCTAAACTTTCCCAAAACGGTGTAGCTGGTTTTATCTTAGCGAATGGCGCTCTTTCGGGTGGTGGTGAAGAATACAAAATCCGTAAACAAATTATAGAAAACGACTTGGTAGAAGCAATTCTGATTTTGCCAGGAAGTATGTTTTATTCTACCGATATTAGTGTTTCTATGTGGATTATCAATAGAAACAAATTAGAACGTACTGTTGAGTTAAATGATGTTACAAAACATTATAGAGATAGAAGAAATGAAGTCTTATTCTTTGATTTAAGAAGAGAGGGAGTTCCTTTTGAAAAGAAATTTATCGAATTTGATGAAGTTACAATTTCTAAAATTTCACAAACCTATCATGATTGGCAACAAAAGGATTTTGAATCAACCTATCAAAATATTGAAGAGTTCTGTAAAAGTGTTCATATAGATGAAATTCGTAAGAAAGATTATTCTTTAGTTCCTAGTAAATTCATTGACTTCAAAAACATTGAAGAGAATTTCAATTTTGATGAAAAAATGAATGAAATTAAAACAGAACTATCATCTTTATTTGAACAAGAACAAACTTTAAAGAATGATGTAGTAAACGTATTTAAATCATTAGGTTATGAATTATAAACGACTTGGTGATTATATCATTGAAAAGGTTGAATTCAATGAGGGAAATAAATACGATTTATTACAAGGAGTAAGTAACAATAAATATTTTCAGAAAGCTAAGACAAACACAATAGGAGTAGATTTGTCAAAATATCGCGTGGCTCATCATAACCAATTTGTCTTTAACAGAGCTACTACTCGTAATGGAGATAAAATATCAATTGCATTAAGAAAAGGAGAAAGTTGTATTGTATCTCCTTCATATCGAATTTTTGAGGTTAAAGATGAAAATGTTTTAAATCCAGATTATTTATTGATGTGGTTTAAACGCCCAGAATTTGACCGATATGCACGATTTAAATCTCATGGTAGTGCCCATGAATTCTTTGATATGGATGAGATGAATGATGTAGAATTACCCATTCCATCCATCGAAAAACAACGCGAAATTGTAGCCCAATACCAAGCGGTAGCAAACAAAATAAAAGTCAACGAACGAATCTGTGAGAAGTTGGAAGCCACCGCTCAAACCTTATACAAACAATGGTTTGTCGATTTTGAGTTCCCGAACGAAGAAGGACAACCTTATAAATCTTCTGGCGGTGCAATGGTGTACAACCAAGAATTAGAAAAGGAAATCCCTGAGGGTTGGGAGATTGGATTTCTTTCAGATTTAATTACTGTAAAGTATGGTAAAGATTATAAGCACTTAAATGTTGGAAATATACCTCTTTATGGTTCTGGAGGTATAATGAGTTATGTTGATAGTGTTTTATATGACAAGCCTTCAGTTTTAATTCCAAGAAAAGGTTCTTTAAATAATATCTTATATGTTAAAACTCCATTTTGGTCTGTTGATACGATGTTCTATTCAATACCCAAAATTGAAAACGTTTTGATTTATGTTTTTAAAGTACTTTCTAAATTGGATTTTAATTCTTTGAATGTAGGTTCTGCTGTTCCAAGTATGACGACAGAATACTTGAATAGCATGCAAATTTTAATACCAAATAAAGAAATACTAAAACATTTTGAAGGCGAATTGAATCTAATTGAAGATTACAAAATATCAACAAACCATCAAAACCAAAAACTTACTCAACTCCAAAGTTTGTTGTTGTCACGTTTGGCAACGTTGGAGGGGTAAAAACTAAACTACTAATAACTAAAAAAACACTATAAATTATGAATTTTGAAGAACGAAAACTTAATGCTTTTGTAAACGATTATGTTGCTAAATTAAGACAAGGTACTGCAACTATATTTTTAGGTGCTGGTATGTCTAAAGCAGCAGGATTTGTGGATTGGAAAGGGCTGTTAAGTGATTTAGCTGAGGAATTAGGATTAAGAATATCGGAGGAGAACGATTTGATTTCTTTAGCGCAATTCCATAAAAACAAAAATAACAACAGAAATAAAATCAATGAGAAAATTGTTGATGAATTTACTGATAAAGATGTTGAAACTGAAAATCATAGAATTATTGCTAGACTTCCATTTAATACTATTTGGACTACTAACTATGATGATTTAATTGAAGATGCTCATACTAAAATTGGGAAAAAAATAGATGTAAAGAGAAATATTGATGATTTATTTATAAATAGAGGAAATAGATCAAACATTCTTTATAAAATGCATGGTGATAAAGATCAAGCTAATGATGCAGTTTTATTAAAAGAGGATTACGAAAGATATTATTATACTCATGAACCTTTTCTTTCAATTCTTAATTCCGAATTGATTTCAAAATCCTTTCTTTTCGTTGGTTTCAGCTTTACTGATCCTAATGTCAATTACATATTCGGGAGATTAACACATCGTTATAGTGATAAAAGTAAAGATCATTATTGTATAATGAAAAGGACATCTCTATCAGACTGGGGGAATGACCAAGCTAAATTTGAATATGAAAAAATTAAGCAAGAATTATTCATTAAAGAATTAGAAAGATATAGAGTTCAAACAATACTTATAGAGAATTATGGAGATCTAACCTTGTTATTGAAAGAAATAGAAAAAAGGTATAATTCACATTCAGTTTTTATTTCTGGAAGCGCAGTTGAATATGGTGATTTCGTTCCTTTAGAAGCTCAAAATTTCATTCATCTTTTATCAAAAGAGTTAATCAAGAAAAACTTCAATGTTGTTAATGGTTTTGGTTTGGGTGTTGGGAGTGCTGTGATAAACGGAGCTTTAGATGCTGTTTATTCAGAACCTAAGAAATATTCAGAAAATCAATTAATATTAAAACCATTTCCTCAGTTTCCATCTGGTGAAAAAGATTTAGGTACACTATGGGAAGAATACAGACAGAATATGATTTCTCGTGCAGGTATCTCAATCATTCTCTTTGGTAATAAAGATGTTAGTGGAAATATTGTTAATGCAGGTGGAGTAAAAAGAGAGTTTCAAATAGCTTTAGAGCATGGACTTGTTCCAATACCGATTTCTTATACAGGCTATATGGCAAAAGAAATTTTTGATATAATATCACTGGATTATTCTAAATATCATTTGACGGAAGAGCTGTTCACAGATTTATCTCAATTGACTTTAGATAAAGATGATTTAAATAAAAGTGTTAAACAGATTGTTTCAATTGTTCAAAAAATAGCTAAATAATGGGAAGAAAAGTATTTGTATCGTATAAATATGGAGATACTCAAGTTCAAGATTTAAATGTATATGAAGAAAATTGGTTTGGAAGACAAAAAGTTCAAACTAAAGCACGTCATTATGTTGATGAATTAGCTAAAATATTAGATAATGAGGATCATATCTATAAAGGTGAAGACGACGGAGAAAGCCTAGCTGGTTTTAGCGATGAAACTATAGCTTCTAAATTACGAGATAAAATTTATGATAGTTCGATAACAATTGTTTTAGTTTCGAAAGGAATGAAAACCTATGACGCTGAGAAAGATCAATGGATACCATGGGAAATTTCTTATTCATTGAAAGAATACACAAGAAATGGTAGAACAAGCTTATCAAATGGTATTATAGCGGTTGTTTTACCTGATGAATGGGGAAGCTATGGGTATTATATTACACAAGATTCTGTTTGTAACTGTAGAAATCTAAATACACCTTTTCTGTTTCAGATTTTGAAAGATAATATGTTTAATATTAAATCACCCACTACTGAAATTTGTACAAATGGATCAACGGTTTATTATGGAGATAGTTGTTATATTCAATCTGTAAAATGGGAAGATTTTAAATCTACACCTAATTACTATTTGAATAAAGCTATTGAAATACGTGATAATAAAGAGAATTATAATATAACTAAAACTGTAAAATAATATGAGTTACATATCAGAATCACAATTAGCTAATTATAGAAGTAGAACTAAAACATTTTCTGCTGATAATATTGTTTCACTAAATGAAAGTTATTCAAGAGATAAGGCACGCCCAATGATTTTTTTATCGCATAAACATGATGAGCATTCTATTTTACAAGATGTTATTGCTTTTTTAAAAGAAGAAGGAGTTGATGTATATGTTGTTTGGATGGATGCTTCAATGCCAGCATATACTAATGCAGAAACTGCTCATAAACTTAAAAATAAAATTAATGTTTCTGATAAGTTTATTTTATTAGCTACACCAGGCGCTATAAATTCAAAATGGTGTAATTGGGAACTCGGATTAGGTGATGCTGCCAAATACATTGAAAATATTGCTTTATTTCCTATAAATAAAAGCAATCAGAATTTTAGTGGTTCGGAATATTTAGCAATCTATCCACGAATTGAATATCAAGATGGTACAACAAAATATGTTGGAGGTGCTTATATTCAAAGAGGTTACTATGTACTATATCCTGCTGATAAAAATGGAAGTAGTAGACTTTTTCCATTAAAGGATTGGTTAAAATCTAAATAAATTTTGTTTGGGACGAACAAAACGAAAATATGTAGGTTCAATGATAAAGCTAAGTAAGAGCTTAAAAAAGCCACTTTTTCAAGTAGCATCTCTTATGCCAAAAGGTTTTACAAATAAGATGTTCGTTAATGAGTTTAAAACACTTTATAGATTTTTATGGGATGATTTAGAATCTAAGTATATTGAATATAAAAGAATGGATGAAGGACGAAAAAAGAAAGGGTTTCCTAAAATATATTTTTTTCCTGCTCCTGCAGATTATATTTTAGAAAGATCTCACGCAATTCTTAGTAATACTAGATTCAAACATTTTAAAGGAACTTATTTAAGTAATGATGAAATTTCTGCTAAACGTGAAATATTAATTCAAGAAAGTAACAGGAAGACCTTAAGTCGTCAAGCAAAATTAGATAGTAATTTACAATTAGTACAAGAGGTTACGCCTAGTTATACAAACTTTTTTATCAAAGAATATTTTAGACTTAAACGCAATAAACCTGATGATGTTACTTCTAGATATGTATTGCTACAAGAAGCTTCAAGGTACAGATGTAGAAGTACAATAGAATTCTTACATAAAGTGAATGCTTCTGAAAGAAATTTTCAATTAAGACATTTTGTATTTATTACTCTTCAAAAATTCGGGGAAAAAGAGGTCAGATTAAGAAAAAATAGGAAAGGAAAAGCAAGAGTTGGAGATAAACTATTTCCAGCTAAAATTGAATCACCATCAGAATTACTAAGTCATATATATAGCTCACAATTGGAAAAAAATAAAAAATACGATTTATTTCTATCCCATAGCTCTACAAACAAAGATTTACTATTGGGTGTAAAGACTATGCTTAATTCTTTAGGTTTTAATGTATATATAGATTGGATAAATGATAAGGAAAGTTTAAAAAGAACTTTGACCAATGCTGATACTGCTCAGGTAATTGTCGAAAGATTAAAAGCTTGTAATGCTTTAATGTTTGTATATACACAAGATAGCTTAAAATCTCTTTGGACACCATGGGAAATTGGATATTTTCACTCTTTAAAGGGTAAGATATGTGTTTATTATCCAGATGATATTGATGAAAATCTGATTCCTGCATATATTAATATTTACCCTAAAGTTTATTTGGAAGAAAATCGTTTTGTGGTCAAAATAGATGAAGAAACAATGTTTATAAGAAATTGGTTTAATTTAAAGGATCAATAATCATGAAATACACCGAATCACAATTAGAGCAAGCTTTTATTAACCTTCTTGAAACAGAAGGTTATCACTATATCAACGGAAAAGAATTAACAAGAACATCAAACCAAGAAGTACTGTTGAAAGAGGATTTACGTCTTTTTCTTTTCAACAGCTATCCTGATTTAGAAGAAGTAGAAGCTGAAACGCTAATTAATGAATTGGCTTATCAAGCCACTTCTACCCTATACGAATCAAATAAATCAATATGTAAACTCTTAGCTGATGGTTTAATTTTTAAACGAAATAATCCCAGCAAAAAAGACTTGCATATTCGCTATATTGATATCAATACGATTGAAAACAATACATTCAAAATCATCAACCAATTGGAGATACAAGGATCAGAATTACGTATTCCTGATTTGATTTTATATATCAATGGTATTCCTGTTGTGGTTTTTGAATTTAAAACAGCTATTGAAGAAGAAATAACCATTCACGATGCCTATAAACAATTGACGACTCGTTATCGTCGTGATATTCCTGAATTAATGAAATACAATGTGTTTTGTGTAATCAGCGATGGCGTAAATAATAAATCAGGTACAATCTTCTCGCCTTACGAGTTTTTCTATGGTTGGAATAAAATAACAGGAGACGAAAAGAAAGCGTTGACAGGAATTGAAACCACAACTTCTATTGTGCATGGAATGTTGAATCAAAATCGATTGATTGATATTCTGCATCATTTTATTTTGTTTCCTGATAATTCAAAACATGAACTGAAAATCTTAACACGCTATCCGCAATATTATGCAGCAAATAAGTTGTATCAAAATATTGTAGTGCACCGCAAACCAGAAGGTGATGGAAAAGGTGGAACATATTTTGGTGCAACAGGTTGTGGTAAAAGTTATACCATGTTGTATTTGTCGCGTTTATTGATGCGTTCGACCGATTTTGCAAGTCCTACGATTATCATTATCTCCGACAGAACTGATTTGGATAATCAATTATCTACAGATTTTACCAATGCCAAGAAATTCATTGGCGATGAAAATATTATTAATATTGAATCAAGAGCGGATTTAAGAGATCGTTTGCGCGGAATTGAAAGCGGTGGAGTTTATTTAACAACCGTTCAAAAGTTTGCCGAAGATGCAGAAATTCTATCCAATCGTACCAACATTATTTGTATTTCGGATGAAGCCCATCGTTCGCAAGTCAATTTAGATTTAAAAGTTAAAATTGATGAAGATAAAGGTGTTACAAAATCTTATGGTTTTGCTAAATATTTACACGATTCTTTACCGAATGCGACTTATGTTGGTTTTACAGGAACACCGATTGATAAGACTTTAGAAGTTTTTGGAGATGTGGTCGATCAATACACAATGTTTGAATCGGTTAACGATGAAATTACGGTTCGTTTGGTCTATGAAGGTCGAGCAGCAAAAGTGAATTTAGATTACAATAAAGTTCAAGAAATTGAATCTTATTATGAAAGTGCAGTAGCTGAAGGCGCGTCGGAATATCACGTAGAAGCCAGCCAAAAAGCCATTGCCAATATGGAAGTGGTTCTAGGCGATACCGACCGTATAAAAGCCATTGCAAAGGATTTTATCGAACATTATGAAAATCGTTTAGAAGAAAATGCTACTGTTGCAGGAAAAGTAATGTTTGTATGTGCTTCAAGAGGAATTGCTTATAAATTGTATCAAGAAATATTAAGTCTACGCCCTGAATGGGGAGAAATAATACAGTCTGAAGGTTTAAGCGAAAAAGAACAAAAGGAAATCAAACCGATAGAGCGTGTTAGAATGATTATGACACGTAACAAAGACGATGAAAAGGAATTGTGGGATTTATTAGGTAGCAAAGAGGATCGTAAAGAATTAGATCGACAGTTTAAACAAATCAAATCCAATTTCAAGATTGCGATTGTGGTGGATATGTGGTTAACAGGATTTGATGTTCCATTTTTAGACACCATCTACATTGACAAACCTTTACAAACGCATAATTTAATCCAAACAATCTCTCGTGTCAATCGCAAATACGAAGGAAAAGACAGAGGTTTGGTTGTGGATTATATTGGGATAAAAAAGAACTTGAATAAAGCGTTGGGAATGTTCAATAATCAAACGGCTGATGATGATTTTGAAGATCTGAACCAAGCCGAAACTATTGTTCGCGATCAAGTTGATTTATTGCGTCAGTTTTTCCATCAATTTGATACGACTTTGTATTATCACGGCAATCCTGTAGAGCGATTAAACTGTTTGAATAAAGCATCTGAATTGGTTTTACAAACCGAAGAATCTGAAAAGTTCTTTGTTAATATCACAAAAAAACTGAAATCAGCTTATAATTTGGTTAGCGGATCTGAATTATTTACACCAAAAGAAGTTGATGAGATTCATTTCTATTTTGCTGTAAAATCAATTGTGATGAAATTGACCAAAGGAGAAGCACCTGATACCGCTCAAATGAATGCTAAAGTAGCAAAGTTAGTCGAAGAAGCCATCATTTCGGAAGGTGTAGAAGAAATCTTTAAACTAGATGATAATAAAGCTAATGCGATTGATTTATTCAACGATAAATTCATTGAGAAAATCTCGAATTTGGAACTGCCGAACACCAAAATTAAAATATTAGAACGTTTATTAAAGCAAACCATTAGCGATTTTAAAAAGGTAAATAAAGTCAAAGGTCAAGATTTTTCGGAGCGTTTACAAGCCATCATCAACCGTTATAATGAACGTAGCGAAGGTGATATTTTGGATTATGAAGGGATTCAGTTTGATACTGCCGAACAAATGTTGGATTTAATCATCAAACTTCGTGTTGAAATGGATTCGTTCCAAGATTTAGGTATTGATTATGAAGAAAAAGCCTTTTACGACATCTTGGATATGATTTGTAAACAATACGGTTTTGAATTCGACAATGACAAAATGCTGGAATTAGCTCGTGAAATAAAAATAATTGTAGAAAATACAGCTAAATATCCTGATTGGAGTGACCGTGATGATATCAAAGCGCAATTAAAAATGGATATTATTATCAAACTCCATGAGTTTGGTTATCCGCCAATCACTCAAGAAGATGTTTATAAAAACGTATTGGAACAAGCAGAGAATTTTAAGAAGAATAGGTAGATAATGAATTTAGAAATAAAAAAACGTATTGATCTAATAGATAACCCTGATGTTATTCAATTATTTTTTGAATTACTTAAAGATTTAATCGAAAAAACAAATATCTCGAATGATGATGAAAGAATAGCATTAAATATTAGAAACGATGATAAAAAACGATTTTCAGTAAATATCAATAGTCGTCTCGTATTAATGATTAATAATGAGATTTTAGCGGTAATGATTAATGACGATGATTTACACCAAATTAGTCATCTGAATATTTTTAATAAAGAAATTTTTGAAAAACAGAATAATGCTTCATTAGTATATTTTAATTATCAGACAGTACATGATAATATTGAATTAATACAACCACTTTTTGTAAAAAGTTGTTTAGACTATTTACCATTACAATCTAAATCTCAATATAGAAGATATCATATTGATGAGCTATTTAATATTGCTATGAATGATTCTTTGTTAAATGAATATCTAAATAATGTTATTATTGAAGATTATTTAAAATTTAATGAAATTATTAATAATTTAAGAGTTTATTTATTAGGTGAAAATAATATTCTTAAAGATTTTAAAATTACTGAAGTAAAGGATAATTCTAGATGGGTTTGGATATCTGATAATCAAAATATGATTGGTGATACTATTGCACATTATGAAATAATATCAAGAAGAAACAAAATATATACTGAAATTCATTTTGAAGGTAATCAAGAATCAAAAGATAATTTTTATCAAAATATAAGTTCACTTGCCGAAAATATAGAATGGTTTACTTGGCAAAATTCAAAAAGTATTAGATTTAATAAAGTATTCTCTTTTGACGAAGAAAATTTAATTAAAAAACTTGCGGATTCTTTATTGTATTTAGAGGAAAATATTGGAGATAAAGTTAGAGAAATAATAAATACTATTCATTCACAATCAACTATAAATAAAAAACTGATGGAATT
This sequence comes from Empedobacter sp. UBA5987, assembly GCF_002429865.1. Classification (NCBI taxonomy): domain Bacteria; kingdom Pseudomonadati; phylum Bacteroidota; class Flavobacteriia; order Flavobacteriales; family Weeksellaceae; genus Empedobacter; species Empedobacter sp. UBA5987. The sequence goes on along the minus strand of NZ_DJBB01000039.1, from coordinate 20,060 downwards.
CCCTCTAAACCAAATCTTATACGGACCTCCTGGTACAGGAAAAACATATAATACAATTAATAAAGCAATAGAAATAGCTAATCCTGAATTTAAAGTTGATGAATCATTAGAAGAAAAAGATAAAAGAAAGATTATTAAACAAGAGTATAATAGCTTGGTTGAAGAAGGTCAAATTGTTTTTACAACCTTTCATCAAAGTATGACGTATGAAGACTTTATTGAAGGTATAAAGCCAGAAACAAAGGATAATAATGTTATTTATAATATTAAAAATGGACTTTTTAAAGAAGCTGTAAGTAAATCTATTGATAATTGGAAAAAATCTACATCTGGAACAAAACAAACAAAACCTTTTGACAAGGTATTTCAATTATTAAAAGATGAATGGGAAGAAAATCCAATGATTGAATTTCCCATGAAAAGAGAAGGAAATGATTTTAAAATTCTGGGATTTTCTGATAGTTCTATTAGTTTTCTTAAGGCAAGTGGAACAAATAACCATACATTAAGCATTAATACTTTAAGGGATTTGTATTATGGAATAAGAGAATTTCAAAATCAAGGAGTTGGAATTTATTATCCTTCAATAGTTGATAAATTAAACTCCTATGATGTAGATTTTGAATCTGAATCAATAAATAGTGATATTAAAAATTTTGTTATTGTAATAGACGAAATAAACAGAGGAAATGTATCACAGATTTTTGGTGAATTAATTACATTAATTGAAGAAGATAAACGATTAGGAAATGACGAAGCAATTGAAGTTACTTTACCTTATTCGAAAGAGAAATTTGGAGTCCCGTCTAACCTTTACATCATTGGAACGATGAACACAGCAGATCGTAGTGTTGAAGCACTAGACACTGCTCTTAGACGCCGTTTTGTTTTTGAAGAAATTCCTCCAAAATATAACTTAGAAGGTTTACAACAAGATTTATTTGGATTTACAGCATCTCACCTATTAGAAACAATTAATAAAAGAATTGAAAAATTACTAGATAAAGATCACCAAATTGGACATGCCTATTTTTTAAATAAAGACGAAAACACAATTGTCAATTCTTTTTACAAAAATATTATTCCTCTTTTACAAGAATATTTTTTTGGTGATTATGGGAAAATTGGATTGGTTTTAGGTTCTGGATTTGTTGATGTTGATAATCAAAATCAAGAAAATCAAAGAAAATCAATTTTTGCAAGTTTTGGATATGAGGACGATATTTCAGCTTATGAAGAAAGAAAATCTTATAAAATCTTAGGCTTAAATGATGAAGACTTTGACTTTGGAAGTGCAATCAAATTATTAATGAATCAATAGAATTTTGACTAAACAAAATCTCATCACTGTATTTGAACATGAAAAACTTTTCTTTAATCTAAAAAATGAGCAAGAAAAGCAACTTCATGATGCTTTAGAAATTTACCATGGTCACCAAACTCCTTTCTTTAAATTGATTAGAAATGGTGTGCAATTCAATGAACATGTAGGTATTATTCAAATAGGTAAAACGACCATTGAAGTTTTACCAAAAGCAGATAAGTCTGGTGAAGAAAAATGGCGTGATTTATTGATTGGAATGATCAAAACAGTTTGGGGATTTGATGTTAAATCAACGGGTTCAAGTTCATTGAAGTTAAAATCAAATTCAATTTTAGAGCTTTATTTTGAATTGTTTATTTCAAAAGTAGAATACTTACTTCATAGAGGTTTGATTAAAAGATACCGTAAAAATGAAGGAAATCAGACTTCATTAAAAGATGCTTTACAGTTCTCAAAACATATTGCTCATAATTTGGTTCATAAAGAACGTTTTTATGTGTCTTATACGCAATATTCTCAAGAACATACAATACATGAAATTCTTTTTAAAACCATAAAACTTTTAGCTCATATAAATTCCAACTCTCTTTTAAAAGGAAGAATTGGTGCATTGACTTTAGACTTCCCTGAAATGAAAGAGATTAAAGTAAATGAATCTACATTCAAAAAAATAGTTTTTGACCGAAAAAATCAGCATTATAAAACTGCTTTAGAAATTTCTAAATTATTATTGTTAAACTATCATCCTGATATTTCCAAAGGTCGAAATGATATATTGGCTTTAATGTTTGATATGAATAGTTTATGGGAACAGTTTATTTTAGTGACGTTGAAAAGAAAATTAAAAACACATCTTGTTTCATCACAAGTAACAAAGAGTTTTTGGAAACCAACTTCGGGATATTCATCAAAAATGCGACCTGACATTATTTTAAAATGTAAAGAATCTCAAGAGAATTACGTCTTAGATACGAAATGGAAGAATCTTAACGGTTATAATCCATCGCCTGAAGACCTTCGTCAGATGTATGTATATCATCGATTTTATCAAGCTAAGAAAGTAGCACTTGTCTATCCTTCTGATCAACATTTCATTCAGAACGGAAATTACTACAACTCTAATAATCAACTTGAAATGTCAGATAAAGAATGTAGTATTATGCAAATTGCTACATCAACGGATATTAAAACTTGGCAAGAGGAGATTGTGAAAAACATATCGAAATTGTTTTTATCAAAGAGAGATTCTAACTCTATAAATTAAAAAGACACTGTCCAAAATTTTGTGTAAATATATTTCAGTTGGGTTTGACTTTTTTATAGTTGAACCCTTTTTTCAAATATAGTTAAAAATTGATTTAAAATTATTCCCCAATTATGAATTGGTTGTGTCCATTTTTTTGAGATTTGCATTAACGATAGATAAACTGACTTTTTGAGCGCGTCATCTGTTGGGAATACTAGTTTATTTTTGGTATATTTTCGGACTTTTCCATTCAAATTTTCGATAAGGTTGGTGGTGTAAATAATTTTTCTGATTTCAATAGGAAAGTCAAAAAATACAGTTAATTCGTCCCAATTATTTCTCCAAGATTGCATTGCGTAGGGATATTTTTGAATCCATTTTTCTGCAAAACGATCTAATTCTAAAGCAGCCATCTCTCTGTTTGGCGCATTGTAAATGAGTTTCATGTCTGAGGTAAATTCTTTTTTATCCTTCCAGACTACGTATCGAGCAGAGTTTCTAATCTGGTGAACCACGCAAATTTGTGTGTTCGCTTGAGGGAAAATATTGGTTATAGATTGTGTAAATCCGTTTAAATTATCAGTTACTGTAACCAAAATATCTTCTACGCCACGCGCTTTTAAATCCGTCATCACACCTTGCCAAAAAGCAGCAGATTCGTTCTCTCCAAGCCACATTCCAAGGATTTCTTTGTGACCTTCACGGTTTAAACCAACAGCTAGATAAATCGTTTTATTGATTACTTTTCCGCCTTGACGAACTTTAAACACAATGCCATCCATCCAAACAATGCAATAAATAGATTCTAGAGGACGATTTTGCCAATCCAAAACTTGACTATTTACTTTATCAGTAATGATGGATATTGCTGATGTAGAGAGTTTATAGCCGTATAATTCGTAAAGTTCCTGCTCAATATCCGAAACACTTAGACCTTTAGCGTATAACGAAATAACCATATTTTCAACAGAAACTGATTTGGATTGATGTTTTGGGACAATAATTGGATCAAAACTTCCTTCTCGATCTCGAGGAACCTCTATTGTAGATTCCCCATATTCGCTTTTTAAACGTTTTGAAGTTGTGCCATTACGTGCATTGGAATTGTCACTTTTCTCATTTTTTGAGTAACCTAAATGGGCTTCAAGTTCGCCTTGTAGCATGGCTTCTAATAAATCAGAATGCAATTCTTTTAATAATTTACTTAGATCTTCTTGGGTTTTGATCCCTTCTAAATGACCTTGATCTTGGATGAATTGGGCTACAGATTTTTTCATAATAAACTGTGTTTTATAAATTTAATAAAATAAATAAGGTGAGTTACTAAACCCACCTTAATTTATGTTTACACAGTTTTTTGGATATTGCCATTAAAAAATAGTAAAGCTGATAATAAATTATCAGCTTTACATTAATCACTTTTTGAAGAATTATTTCTCTAATAAATATCGAATTTCTATTTCGTAAGTACCAATTTCGGCAAGAGGCTTTTCTTCAATATTCATAACCATTGAAGCTTGATTACCAATTCCTTTCTGAATTGCATCATGAATCAAACCAATTTCATCCATTGTTACTTCCCTAGATGGGTCATTTTTTATATTTAAAATAATTAGGTTTTTGAATTTATTCTCAAGTTGAGCATCAATGAAAAATGAATTCATTTCATCAATTATTTGTTCTATTGTCCCAATAAAGGATTTTTTTAAACCGTTTTCTAATACGTTTTTTTCAAGTTCTTCGTTCATCATTTTTTATTTTTATTAATATATTATTTGTTTAGTTTTCGAAAATTATAAAGTAGTTTTTCAATATTCTCTTTTCCTACAGGATTTTGACTATGTACAGTAAAATTTGGGATTGTAAGATTATGATCTAAACAATATTCGACCAAAAATTTCGCACAATCATAACCCGTTTCTTCGATTCCTAAATCGTGATCAAAAGATATAAAGTCAGGAATTCCGTTATTCAGAATATACTTTACGAACTCCTTAAAAGAGTAAACTCGCAAATATCCGTTTGGAGTTGGACGCAAATCGTCAAGATATAACTTTACCAATACATTGTTCTTCATTTTCAGCATATCTTTTATTTACCAATTCCATTAAATGTTTTTTTTATGCCGTTCTTTATAAGCTAATTCATATTGTTGCAACTTAATTAATCGGGTTAATTCTTCTTGATTATATTCTTTTTGATTTTCAATTTTATCTATCATTCTTGATTGATAATTCTTTTGATCAAAATACCTATAAATATCCTCGAATAACTGAAAATTATTTACAGTAATAGATTCGTTTAACACATAATTCCAAAGTTTAATTTGTTCATAATAAATAATACGTTCTACTTTCCGAATTTGTATGTGCAAATTTCTCGCTCTCGAGTAACATCTTATTTGTAAAGCGTATTTTTTTTCAGACTGTAATTCTGTTTTCAAAAGCTCCAAATGTCTTATCTTAATAGTATCCATACTTTTTAAAAGATTAATTAAAAGACCATTTTTAATCAAAAAAGAGCTACTAATGAAGCTCTTTTTCTGATATAAATTTTCTTAATTGTTGAAGTTCATTAATTTTAATCGTTGATTTTTCGAGATTATCTTGTAAAAAAAGATCATCTATTTCTTTATTAACAATTGATAATTGAGCTAATATTTTACCGTATAACAACGATTTATAATTAAACTGATCAAAGTATTTGTAAATTTCAATTAGATAATCAATACTATATGTGTTTACTTTTACCGATAAAGTATAATTCCAAAGCTTGTTTTGTTCTTGATTGATTGTATTATTTATGTTTTTAAGCCTGATATGACAATCCCTTGCTTTTGCATAATTCTTACAATAAATCGCATGTTTTTTATCAACTTGAAGTTTTGCTCGAATAAATTCTAAATATTTGATTTTCTTTGTTTCCATAGTTTTAAAAAAATAAATTACAAGCAAGTTTTTTCAACGTCTAAAAACCACGGCTAATTATTTTACTTCATTACTAATTTTTTGAAACAATTCAATCACATCATTGTTATAGGTATATTTTTCTAAAATAGCCGATAGTTTATTCATCAGAATCTCCGAATTATTCGCAATTTCCCAAGCCGCTTCTTCTTCAGTTTCAAACTTGATGTTATCTTTTAAAACCATAGCATAATTGCTGTCATTATCCAAATATTCAAAATCGTTAGAAAAAATATGCTCAAACTCATTTTTATAATTATTTTTATGGGTGTAAAAATTCTTTTTCCATATTCGTAATCCTTCTAAGGGCTCGTAAATAAAACAGATTTGCCCCCTTTCTCCTAAAGTCCATCTAAAGTCATTATGGTATTTAGCATCATAATAATCTCTACTAAAATTAAATTTACTTGAATAATAATTTATTTGACATAATTTATCTGAGAATAAGTTTAACCATTCTCCTTTTAAATCATTAATGTCAGCAAGAGTTTTATTCAACGTTTTCCAATCTTCTTTGTTATTATTTTCTTTAAAGTAATTATTTAAGTTTTCCATATAAAATTTATTTTTTAGTGATTGTATTTCCCAAAATTGGATGTAATTCTTTAAAAAGAATTTAAACCAACTATTCTCTTCAAGTTTATCAGTACATTCTGTTAACCAATCTCTTAATTCAGTAACAAATGACCAATTTGTTATAAACTCTTTTGATTCATCCAACTTTTGATAATCTAAACTAATATTTTCGGGTTTTTCTAATGATAATTCTGTGTAAGTTTTTTCGCTAAATCCGCTGAGATAAACCAAATGTGATATATGCTTATTTTCAGCTTTATTTAAATCATTACCATGAAATGTGTAAATATGATCATACCAATAGCGATATAACTGATTTGCCTGATCTTTCGCTTCATTGGATTTATTCTCAATCACTACAGAAATTCTTTGTGGAATTGTTGCTTTGATCACAATGTCAGCATTCTTATCTTCTGAGGTAATTTCCCAATTGTACTTTATATTTTCGTCAAAATCAATTTCTATTTTCTTTAGAAATGAATTTAAAAATAAAGTTCCTAAACCGTGATTTGCAGAAGGATTTAAGAAATATGCAACAATTTTAGAGTGTTTTGTTTCTGTAATTCCAAAAACAGAATGCATAAAATCAAATGCATTGAAGTCGTCACCTTTTGTTTCTTTTTCACTCCATTGTTTTTCTATTGACTTATATTCTTCAATAAAATTGGTTATTAATTCATTGTTCATTTATAATTTTTTAAAGGTTCTTTTTATATTTTTTGTATAAATTATTTACAGTATTTTTAAAATCTTCTCGATAAATTTCTGGTTCTAAAACTTCACAGTTATCTCCAAATTTTAAAATTTCCATTTTCAATTCATGTGTTGGATGAACAAATAAATTGATCGTAAATGTATCAGCTTCTTCTTTGATAATTTCTTGAGAATGATGCAAAGGCAAAGATGTTAAATAATTGAATTGCGTATTGTCAAACCGTAAAACAATATTCACAGGATTACCATAGTTTTCAATTCCAAAAGCGTGTTGATACATTTCGTCTACATCATAATCAGCTGGAGAAAACTTTTCGTCTAATACTCTGAAATTTGATATTCTATCCAATCCATAATTTCTTATTGCTTTTTTTTCAAGATCATAGGCGATTAAATAGAATCTTTTCATTGCTTCTTTTATCGCAATTGGCGCACATGTTCTTTTTGTTGCTTCCTTCCAATAACTATTCAGTGTAAATGATAAAACATGCTTATTTTCTATGGCTTCAATAATATCAGTTAGATATTCTGTACCTCTTGTTTGCTTTTGCTCCAAATGTATATATTTATTTACATTTTTAGATTGTTGCAAAATATTCATTAAAGCAATAGATTCTAATAATTTATCTTTATAAACGTCGTCAATTACTTTTTCAATCTTATATACTCTTAGACTTTTATCGTATTCTATTTCATAACCAAACAACTCTTCAATACTCTGAAAATCACGTCGGATTGTTTTTTCATTTCTAACATAATTTGAATTTAATCTTGATAAATAATCCTGAATCTCAACCATTGTTGATGGTTTATTTTTAAGAAATCGAATGACGTTATACATTCGTTGTATAGAATAGCTATTTGACATAAAAATCATTTCTACAAATATATTTATTGACTCGTACATTTTATGTCCTATCAAGAAAATAATTTTGAAATAAAATTTAATATATGTCACAAATTATTCAAAAAGGAAAAGAGTTAATCAGAATTAATCCTTCCAACAAAAATGAAATTCAGTATTCCGTTAACAATGGAGAAAATTGGAACAGAAGATCTTTGCAATCAGATGATTTTACTTTTTTATTAGATTGTGGAGAAGAATTATTAGCGATAACCAAAAATGGAAAACAAATTTCTTATTCTAAAAATAATGGAGAAAATTGGTTTAAAAGAGGAGTTGCAAATTCAAGCTTCAATGAATTTCACAATTTAACTTTAAATGGTTCAGAAATTTTAGCAACAACAGACAAAGGATTATATTACTCAAGAAATAAAGGGGAAAATTGGAATCTGAGAAATTAATCTTATAATCACAACAGAATAATCCTTATTGTGAATTATTTATTTTGTCACAAATTTTCATTAAATTTGTGACAAATATTACAATAAAAATATGATAGAAACATCTAAAAATAAGATACAAACAAAGATTTCAAAATCATCATTTGGCGAAATGTTTTTTTTAGATGATTTTTCAAAATATGGTTCTTCAGATAATATCCGTAAAGTACTCTCTCGTTTAGAAAATGAAGGTTTAGTTGAGCGTTTAACTCATGGTATTTATCTTAAACCTAAAAAAGATTTGCTATTAGGAAAGATTTATCCGACTATAGATGAAATTGCTAAACAGATTGCTAAACGGGATAAAGCTCGTATTGCGCCAACAGGAGTTTTAGCTTTGTATTTATTAGGTTTAACAACTCAAATTCCTTTGAAAGCTGTTTACTTGACCGATGGTTCGCAACGCGAAATAAAAATAGGAAATAGAACTATTCAATTCAAAAAAACAGTTCCTAAAAGCTTTGCTATTAAAGACGAATTATTACACTTGATTGTTCAAGCTTTTAAAGAAATAGGGCAAAAAGAAATAACAGATGATTTTTTAAATCAAATAAAACCTTCAATCCTTCACCTAAACGAACAAGTTATTCAAAAACAATTGAAATATGCACCTGTTTGGATTCAAAAAATAATCAATAATCTTTATACAACTCGTTAATATGTGGATTAATCTAACTAAAGAGCAACAAATACAAGTTCTGGATCAAACGGGAATTTCAAAAGGTTTACCTGCCTTTGTTGTAGAGAAAGATTGGTGGGTTTGCATTTTATTAAAAGCTATTTTTCAATCTCAATATGCGGATTCAATTATCTTTAAAGGAGGTACATCATTAAGTAAAGCTTATCATTTAATTGATCGATTTTCTGAAGATATTGATCTAATTATTGATCGACATTTATTAGGATTTGATAAATTAAATTCAAAATCTCAGATTAAAAAATTGCGAAAAGCTTCAGGTGGATTTATAATCAATGAGTTTAGAGAAGAATTAATTCGACAATTAGATCAATTAGAAATTAGCAGAGATTTATATGAAATCAAATACAACGATCATGTTGATGATACGAGTGATCCCAATACATTAGAAATTCATTATCATTCAGTAGTACCTGTAAGCAATGCTTATATTCAACAAAGAGTTTTATTAGAAATTGGGGCTCGTTCCTTAACAGAGCCATCTGAAACAAAATCTATTATTTCTTTCATTGATGAAAATTATAAAGATTTACCTTTTACCGAACCTAACTTTAATGTCCAAGTAGTAATTCCAACACGTACATTTATAGAAAAGGTTTTATTACTTCATGAAGAATTTTCTAAACCAATTGATAAAATCAGAACAGATAGATTAACTCGTCATTTTTATGATTTAGATAAAATGATGCAAGCAGGTTTTGGTAAAAAAGCGATAGCTGATGACAATTTATTTCAGACTATTGTAAATCATCGTAAAACTGTAAATCCATTAAGAGGTTTAGATTATTCAAATCACGAAAAAGGAAAATTGAGCATTATTCCGCCTGATGAAGTTCTTTCAAAATGGGAACAAGACTATAAAACAATGCAAGAACATATGATTGTTGGAGAAAGTTTGAATTGGTCAAATTTGTTAGATCAAATAAAAAAGATTCAAGAATTATTTAACCAACAAGATTAAATTGTAATAAATAAGACTGATTCTTTTATCGGATATTGTTGTACTTCATGACTTCGTAGACTTTAAATATAATTATTTTAGTTTAAATTTTAGTATTTCATAGGGTGTTTTTCCTTTAAATGAACCATGAGGTCTATTGAAATTATAAAAGTTTTCCCATTGCTCTAATTTTTGATTTAAATCCACATCATCTGTGTAATTTAAAAGCTGGTAAAATTCTTTTTTATCTGTTAAATGAGATCGTTCAACTTTTCCATTCAACTGAGGTGTTCCTACCTTTATAAATCGGTGTCTCATTCCTAAATCTTGAATATGCCAATGAAATTTTGATTGAAATTCATGTCCGTTATCTGTTTGAATTGTATTAATTCTGAAGGGAAATTTTTCTACAACATAATTTATGAAATCAATTGAACTTAATTGATTGTGCTTTTCACAGATTTTAAGTGCTCTAATTCGAGTAGCATCATCAATCACTGTATATTGAAATCGCTTGATTTTAGTACCATTTACATCATGGAAAATTAGAGATTTAACATCAACTTGTACATGATGACCAGGCGTTTCTTTTTCATATCTTATACTATGCATAGCTCTTCTAGTTACTTTTCTGTCTAACCTAGTAACATTATTACGCTTTAGAATACGATAAACACTTGATTCTGATATAAAAATATCATGATAACGTTCTAAATACCATTTAATTCGCCAAGTCCCTAATTTATACTCTTTTCGAAGTTCTAGTACTTTATTTACAATCTCTTGCTTAATTTGGTTAGGAAAAGTACGAGGAATTGTTTTTTTTCTAAGTAAACCTTCTTCTCCATGTTCTTCATATGCTTTTTTCCATTTGTAAAATGTACTCTTTTTAACACCATAAAATTTATAAGCTATAGCATTATTTCCATATTCTTTAGCATATTTTAAAACTTGTATTTTTTTAATATAAGTTAAATAATTTTGGATTTCTTTGGTCTTTTTCATGATCATAACATTATATTAGTTTTTTACTAATTTAGTCTACGATGATTTGACGTACCTACACATAAGGGCTAAAATCATCTTAACGTTACATTCAATTATTTTCTTAACGTAATAGATTTAATGCCGGATTCTTTTAATTCGTATTCAGAAATAAATTTTGTCATATTGACTTTAACATTAAAACTTATTTCTAAAAACTCAAATTAACTTATCGTTATAAATTTCATTTCAAATAAAACGAATTTAATATTACGTTAGTTTTGCTGTTTTACAGACATGAAAAAACAAATTTTATTTATCTTAATTCTTCTCTTTTCTATATTGAATGCACAAGAAAAAGAAGTTAAAGTAGCCTTTCTTTCTGATGTTCATTTTCAAGATTTGTATGGCAACTTTTCGGATAATGATTTTAAAGGAATTATCAATCCGAAAACAGGAAAAGCAACTATTTTGAGAACGATGGAATCTCAATTGCACTCGACAAGAATTTTTAATGAAAACTATTTTGCATTTATTGCAGCACTAGATGATATTGTATCTAAAAATATAAAAATTGTAGCAATGCCAGGCGATTTTTCAGATGATGGCCAAGCATATAATCTCAGAGGTTTACATAAAATTTTAGAAGAATATAAACGCAAATATAACATGAAATTTTACTTAACAACAGGTAATCATGACCCAGTAGGTCCATTTAGGAAAGATGCAGGAAAAGATGACTTTTTAGGAGAAAATGGAAAACCATTTGGAATTTATAGTAAAGAAATGATAGGAGAAAAACCTTCAAGAATCTATACAAAAGACATTGCTGAGTCGGGATATTTAGAAATTTTAAATGAATTGAAAGACTTTGGATTTTATCCGCAAAAAAATGATTTATTTTGGAGTACACCATTTAATAAAAATCTAATTTCCTCTTATTCTTTTGATGATGCTTTAGTAGCAGCTGATTATACTAAAAGGATGTATGAAGTAGAAAAAGGATTTTCGGTCCCTGACCTAAGTTACGTTGTCGAACCGATAGAAGATGTTTGGCTATTAGCCATTGATGGTAATACCTATATTCCAAAGAATTTAAACGAAAATTCATCTAATCCTTCTAATTATAAGGGTGCAAGTATTGGTTATAACAATGTTTTGACAAACAAGAAACACTTGATAGAATGGGTGAAAAATATTACTGCTGAAGCAAAAAAAAGAAGTAAAACACTGATTGCTTTTACGCACTACCCTATGATTGATTATAATGATGGTGCTTCTTCAGAAATAGAAAAATTATTGGGAGATAAAAAATGGCAATTGGAACGTGTTCCACAAGAAGAGGTTGCAAAAATTTTCTCAGAAGCAGGAATTAAAATTCATTTTGCTGGGCATATGCATATTAATGATACAGGAAGTAAAAAAACAGAAAATGATTTTTTAGTAAATATTCAAGTACCTTCTTTAGCAGCTTACATTCCGGCTTATAAAATTTTGACAATAAAATCAGCTGATAAGATGGAAATCGAAACACAAATCTTAGATGATGTACCTCGTTTTGATGAATTATTTCCATTGTATGAAAAAGAGTTTTTAGCTTTACAAAAAGACAGCAATAAATTAAATTGGAACAAAGATATTTTGAAAACTAAATCGTACAGAGAATTAATGCTTTTTCATCTAAAAGAATTAGTTCGTTTACGAATGATTCCGAATGATTGGCCGAATGATTTTATAGAAAAAGGACAAAACTTGAATGGAGAAGATTTGCTACTTTTAGGTTACAAAGGAATAAATAGAAAAATAATTCAGTCTAAAAATTATAAAAAATGGACATTTGACGATTTAATTCTTGATCTCTATAAATTTCAGTCGGCAGATGAATTGGCGAAAAGAGATATTCCGAAAGAGCGATTGGAACAATATAAAGTGCTGGAAGAATTATTTGCAGAGAATCAATCGAAAGATCAATTTATCTTACAATTGAAAATGTTGTTTAAAATACTTTCACATTTATCGAATGGTGAACCTTCAAATCATTTTGAAATTGATTTTAAAGAAAAAAGAATCAAAAATATATAAGCAATAAAAGCTCATTCAACGAACGAAAAACAGTGATAAGGTTGTGTTTTAAATTACGATTTTAGATTAACGAATAATCCTTGTCAAAATTTTGAAACTTGACAAGGATTTTATTTCAATACATCTTATATAAAAAAGATCATTTACTTTCCTACAACAGGATTTTTTCTTTCGTAAGTATTATCATCGAAACTAATTTTGAAATTAGATTTGAATAATTTACTTGGTTGATAATAATCTGTTGTGATGATTTGAGCACCACTTTTTTTCGCATTTTCAAAACGAGAATAGTCTTCACTTCTAGCTTCCATCGTATCAGCATCTGCTCTTGTGCGGACAATGTAACCTTGTTTTACTAAATTTTTAATTTCATCTGTTTTCTCAGGGTCATTTCTAAATACTATAGCAGATTCTGCTGTTCCTGGAGTTGAATTTGTAAAAATCATTCTGTTTTTTAAAGAAGGATGTCCTTTTGCATATAAATCTCGGTTTGCTCCATTATTATCTAATACAAAAATAAATTTCCCTTTCACATCTTTTACTTTAGGCCAATTTCCTTTGGTAATGGCTTCGTTTAAAGTTTTGTAAGAACCCCTTATATCATCTGGAGTGATGATTTTATTTTTTCCTAAATATTTTCTCAATTCATTATCCAAATCATCAAATAATTTTTCTGTGTAATGTTCAGGCTCTGTTTTAAATTCATTTTCTTTGCCATCTTTTGGCTCTAATGTAATAAATACAGGTGTATGATTAGGATTTGCATCAGACCACTTTTTTAAATCTTTTAAACAATCTTCAAGTGTATAATACCATGTCATATAATCGATATCAGTTATATGGATCATTTTATAACCTGGTTTATTCATTTTTTTGTCAGGATCGAAAGGCTGAGTTGTTTTTACAAAATCTAAAATTTTAGGATGCGCATATTTTCCTCCTTTACTATCTGCGTAAACATCAATTTCTAGATTTCGTAAACCTAAATCTAATTGTTGAGGAATTGGAATATGTTCGTACTGAATTCTTGGTAAAAAATTCATAGAATCTCTTTCTGATAAATAGTTATAAACCTCTGGTAATATAGCTTTCTTATAAGAGTTATGCGAACCAATAACTTGAATTTCATTGATTTTTAAATCTTCTAAAGTTTGTGTTTGCGCCAAAGAAAAACTAAAAGGAAGTAAGTATAAACTAAATAAAATGGTCTTTTTCATTGCTCTAATTTTTATAAGAACCGAAATTACATTGTTTATTCTCAAACAATTTTAAGTTATTGTTAAGTCTGTTTTATAGTATTGTAAATTTTCTGTTTGATTTTCAGGAATGTAATCGATTATTTTACCTTATGGTAATGTTTTGATGATTTTAAATTAAAGTGTTTTTAAAGAGTAGAGGCTTACTTTGTATTCCGAAAAACAAATCAACAGCTAGCTTAACAAAAACCACTGCTGCGACAACAACAGTGGAATCTAAGTTAAGCATCGTAAATGTGATACTTTACTTAATAATATGTACCATAAAATTAAACATTTTAAACTGAAAAAACTAATTCCTTTGGCATTTGTTTTCTTGTATTGTAACAAGGCGGAAGCAAAGGTTTTAAACGACAATTCTAATTTCGGAATACAAGCAGCAGATGCTACTGTAAAAGGAATTGTACAAGACGAGAACGGATTTGCTGTTTCGGGCGCAAAAGTTATTATCGTAGAAACTGGAAAAGAAGTAATAACAGATGAGAACGGTTTATTTTCTATTGAGGCAGAGGTTGGACAAACTTTAACTGTACAATTAGAAGGATTTACCATTCAGAAAGTTGTAATTGATTCGGCAGAAATGACAATCCATATTTCGAGTGAAACAAGTATTTCTGATGAACATGCTTTACAAGAAGTAACGTTGGTTGGATATGGTACTCAGAAAAAATCTGATCTAACAGGATCTGTAAGTCAATTAAAATCTGAACAATTTAAAGAAGGAATGAACATTTCTGTGGATAACTTAATCCAAGGAAAAGTAGCTGGTGTTCGTGTTGTGCAAACAAGTGGAGAACCAGGCGCTGGAATGAATGTTTCTATTCGTGGAGTTGGATCTATTCGAAGTGGTAGTACACCTTTATTTGTTGTAGATGGTGTGCCGTTAAGCAATGAAAATGTAAGTTCTGGTGGACCCAATGTTGGTTTAGGAAGTTCAAGCGCAAAAAATCCATTAAACTTTCTAAACACAAGTGATATAGAATCGATAACTGTTCTTAAAGATGCTTCTGCCTCAGCAATCTATGGAGCAAGAGGTTCTAATGGTGTTGTTTTAATTACAACGAAACAAGGAAAAAAAGGTGATGCACTTTTTACGTATGATACTTACTTCGGTGTTTCGAATGTGATTAAAAAATTAGACTTGATGAATGCTGATGAGTATAGAAACGCCGTAGATCCTTCTTACGATCATGGTGGAAATACAGATTGGCAAGATGTATTGTTTCGTTCAGCAACTTCTCAAAATCATGCCTTTTCATTTTCTAAGAAAACGAATACAGGAAGCTACTATGCATCAATTTCTCATATGGATCAAGATGGAATTATTGAAACAAGTAATTTCAGAAGAACTACAGCTCGTTTAAATGCAGAAGAATCTTTCTTAGACGATCAACGTTTAAAAGTTAAATTCAATTTAACAGCTAGTGATATTAGAGAAACCGGTTTACCAAATGGTTCAAATGCTGGTTCAGATGGACAGTTGGTTATTCATGCCTTAATGGCTAATCCTACACGTTCTGTTTTTGATAAAAATGGTGATTACACAAATTTCAACATGAACGCTCATTACAACCCAATGTATTTATTGAGTAAGTATAATGATCATACAAATACATTTAGAGTTTTAGGAAATGTTGAAGCTACTTTACGTATTCTTCCTGGATTAAATTATAAATTAAATTACGGTATTGACAGATCAACTTCGGAACGTAATACAACGATGTATCCAAACATTACTGATAGAACGCCGAGAGGAATGTACACGCAAAGTAATTTAGAATCGTTGAGTACTTTAGTTGAGCATTATTTAACTTTTGACAAAACATTCAACAGACATAATATCAATTTATTAGCAGGTTTTTCTTACCAAAAATTTAAATTTTCAGGAACTTATTTTGGCTTGACTAATATTGCAGAACAAGGAAGTGGTGTTGCACCAGAGAATAATCCTGGTTATTCTGGAACTGCATTTATTCCAAGTCCTGGTTACGCACAAGAAAATGAATTACAGTCTTACTTTGGACGTGTAAATTATAACTACGATAGTCGCTATTTATTTACAGCATCTTTACGAGCGGATGGTTCTACTCGTTTTGGAAAAAATAATAAATATGGCTATTTCCCATCTTTAGCAGTTGCTTGGGCCATTAATAAAGAAGAATTTTTAAGAGGTTCTTCTGTTGTAAATGAATTAAAATTAAGAGCAAGTTGGGGACAGACAGGTAACCAAGAAGTTCAGAATAAATTAACGCAAGCGAGTTCATCATTATCTTCTTCTGCGGGATATTGGTTATATAATCAAAATGATTTGATTAACGGAGTAATGGTAAACAGAACTGCAAACCCTGATTTGAAATGGGAGGTTGTTGAACAAACAAATTTTGGAGTTGATTTTAGTTTATTCAACAGTAAATTATATGGGTCGTTAGAATACTATAATAAAACAACTTTAGATCCGATTTTAAATATTCCTTCTGGGCCATTAAGTCCAACGAGTACTATTTGGCAAAATGTAGATGGAAAAATAGAAAATAAAGGATTTGAATTGACTTTAGGTTCTCAAATTATCGATCAAAAGGATTTTACGTGGTCAATAGACGTAAATGCAGCAACATTATCAAACAAAGTAAAAGACTTACCTGTTTCCGAAATATATTCAGGACAAATTTCTGGTCCAGGAATGTCAGGTGTTTATGCCAATGTTTATAAAAATGGATACCAAGCAGGATCATTTTATATGCTAAAATATTTAGGAATTGACGAGCAAGGTAAATACATATATGAAGATACTGATGGGAATGGTTCAGTAGGAACTGAAGATAGACAAATTTTCGAAGGTCCACTTCCAAAAGTAACATACGGGCTTAACAGTTATATGCGTTATAAAAGGTTTGATTTTGCATTCTCTTTTATTGGTCAAGCGGGAGGATATTTAGTCAATAATACTAATCTTAATTTAAATATTAACAATTTAGCATCAGATCGTAACTTGTTAAGAGATTATTACACTTCTGGAGCAAGTGCTGAAAATTTACCGCAATTATCATCACTTTATTTAGAGAAGTCAGATTTCTTACGTTTAAATAATGTTCGTTTAGGATATAATTTTGGTGTCGAGCAATTAAAATGGGTGAAGAGTTTAAACCTATATGTAAGCGCTCAAAACTTATGGACAATCACAAATTACAGTGGATATGATCCGTTAATTGACACATCAAAAACTGCATCAGGAAATCAATCATTAGGAATTGATTATGCAACTTACCCATCTGCAAAAACATTTATGGTTGGAGCAACTTTAAAATTTTAATACCAGAATTAATTATCATGAAATTAAAAACAATAAAAATATCTTACCTATTTTTCGCATTACTTTCTGTGAGCATTTTAAGTTGTACAGATTTAGAAGAGCAAGTAGTTGATGAAAGATTAGGATCAGAATCACCAAGTCCAGAAAACGCAATTGCTGCAGCCTATGGACAATTAGGAGACGGAACTTTCGTAGATCACGGAAATGTTTTCGGTTTACAAGAATACTCTACTGATGAAGCAATTTTACCTACACGAGGAAGTGACTGGGGAGATGGTGGAAAATGGAGAGCGTTATCTGAGTTTACTTGGGACGCTTCAAATCCTCAAATAAAATCGACTTGGGATAATTTAAATTTCGGAATAACAAAATCTTTAACTGCCATACAAGCAATAGAGAAAAGTAGTGTTGCTAACAAACAATTATTTTTAGCTGAAGCAAAAGGTTTATTAGCATTTTATACTTATCATACATTAGACTTATTCGGACAAGCTCCATATCGAGATCCAATGGATGTAAATGCAGAAATTGTGGTAAGAAAAGCAGATGTAGCTATTGATGAATTAATTACAGAAGTAGAAGGTATCATACCAAATTTAGCAAATATTGGAGAGCAATCTACACACATGGGAAGATTCACTAAACAAGCAGCTTATGCTTTATTAGCTGATATGTACATGAACAGAGCTGTTTTAAAAAATAGATACTCCAACACTTTCGATTTTAATGAGAGTGCTGTTAGTGGTGGTGTTTCTGATATGGATAAAGTAATTGAATATTCTTCAAATATAATCAATTCAGGACGTTTTAAGTTAGAATCTAATTTCTTCCGTAATTTTGATATTAGTAATGATGACGGAACAGAATTAATATTTGCGGTAGTACAAAAAGCAACTGCAAATAGTTTAAGAAACAGTTCAAACAGTTTTGCATATATGCCTGTTGAACGTGCACAAAAACCTTCTCCAGATAATAGAGGAACTAATGCTACAGGAACGACACCAGAGTTTTACCACAGTTGGGATGGAAATCATGAAGACCCTCGTTTTCACAGACATTACCAATATGAAGATGGAACTTGGTTTATGAATGATGGAACTGATGTTAGTGTTCCTGCTACAAGTTTAGTAGAAGGTACGGGAAAACCTTGGTTTCATTTTAATAGAGGTATTCAAGCAGGTGTTCAATATGGTCCAACTATTTTAGCGAATGGATCTTTTGAGATGGTAAATGGACGTATAAAAGTAAATCAACTAAAAATGGAAAAAAACACCAATTTACTTGTTAATTTTACTCCAGAATATAACTTTGACAATCCTTTGCAAGCTGTTCTTTCTCAAAATCAAATTAACAGAGGAGCGCGTGTATTTAAATACGAGTTTGATCCTAGTTTTGGAAACAATGGAAATGGTAGTGTAAATATTTCATTGTTTCGTTTAGGTGGAATTTATACATTGCGAGCTGAAGCTTATTTCCGTAAAGGAAATACAAGTGCAGCATTAGCAGATATTAACATGCTAAGAACCAGTAGAACAAGAGAAGCATTATTTGGTAATGCGCCAGGTGTTGCAATCACTACTCTTGATGAGGCTACTTTAGTAAAGGAAATCGCTTTCGAAACATATTGGGAATTAGTAAGAAGAAAACAATTAATTCGTTTCGGAAAATTTGAAGAAGCAAGAACTTCAAAATCAGTAACTGCTCCTACAAGAAGAATTTACCCGATTCCACAAGCAACAATTGATGCTTCGAATGTATTTACACAAAATAAAGGGTATTAAGTGATACTGTACCATATGTTTAAGTATAAAAATCTACTTGGTTAACAAGTAGATTTTTTTTTATACATTACAAACTAACCAGTTGATCTAGTTCCTTTTGAATTTCTTCATTTTTTATTTTACGATGTGAAGCATTGTACACACACTTTCCGTCTTTTATTATTAAGATTTGTGGTGATTCGTGTTGAACATTGTAACTACGTTCAATTTCATTAGATATTGGTCTATATGTTAATAAATCTAAATAATTCAGCTCAAAATCGCTTTCCTTTATTATATTCCAAATAATATCGCATAACCCACAAGTTGTACTGTGTTTATAAATAATTTTTGGTTGATTAAAAGACGCTTGATCAATTTGGTCTAAATCTTCTAAACTTGTAATATCTATTTTTTTCATTTTTGTTTCAATTATTTCATCTATAAAATTACATTGAAAAGAAGAAAAAACCTATTCTATTCAATTATTGTATTTTCTTTGTAAATCAAAATATAGTTAATATTAGATTTAAGTAGATTTTTAAAAATACTATATAAAATGTTAAACTTTCATAAATTTTGCTACACCAATAGTACACCACACTCCCCTACACTATTGATAAATAAAGGCTTTTATACTTTCTGCATCGGGAAGTAACACTTATTAAAAATTATGTTATGTCGTACTTCATGACTTCGTAGACTTTAAATATAATTATTTTAGTTTTAATTTTAGTATTTCATAAGGAGTTTTTCCTTTAAAAGATCCATGTGGTCTATTGAAATTATAAAAATTTTCCCATTGTTCTAATTTTTGATTTAGATCAACATCATCAGTATAGCTTAAAAGTTGATAAAACT
>NZ_DJBB01000016.1:13485-104677 GCF_002429865.1 Empedobacter sp. UBA5987 | reverse complement strand
TCATAGAAATCAGAATGACTTTAAAAGTCACAAAAAAAGCCGAGCAAATGCTCGGCTTAATTTTTCTACTATTTTAAGTATTTTTTTCACTTTCTTATTTTAAAATCGCTGCAACTCCTGGTAATTCTTTACCTTCCAACGATTCTAACATTGCGCCACCTCCTGTAGAAACGTAGCTTACTTTATCGTCGTAACCAAATTGTTTTACGAAAGCAACAGAATCTCCACCACCAACAAGTGAAAAAGCGCCGTTTGCAGTAGCTTCTGCAATTGCATCACCCAAAGCTATAGTTCCTTTTGCAAAATTTGACATTTCAAAAACTCCTAAAGGACCATTCCAAAGAATTGTTTTCGAATTGTTAATTACATCTGCAAAAACTTTTGACGATTCTACACCAACATCCATTCCCATCCATCCATCAGGAATTTCATCTGAAGGAACTGTTTGAGTATTTGCATCGTTACTGAAATTATCAGCGATTACATTGTCAACTGGTAAATAAACTTTTACATTATGTTTTTCACATTCAGCCAAAATTTCTTTCGCTAAATCTAATTTATCATCTTCTACCAACGAATTTCCGATTTTTCCGCCATTTGCTTTTACAAATGTATACGTCATTCCACCACCAATAATCAAGTTATCAATAACTGGTAAAATATTGTTGATAATCGTAATTTTAGAAGATACTTTAGCACCTCCAAGTACCGCTGTTACAGGTTTTTCTCCGTCTGATAACACTTTGTTAATAGCTGTTAATTCTTGTTCCATTAACAAACCAAAACATTTATTTTCTGGAAAAAATTCGGCAATAATTGCAGTCGAAGCATGTGCGCGGTGTGCTGTTCCGAAAGCGTCATTCACATAAATATCTCCAAATTGAGCCAATGCTTTAGCAAAATCTTTATCTCCAGCTTCTTCCTCATTGTGGAAACGAACATTCTCCAATAATAAAACTTGGCCTGGTTTTAGATTACTTACTTTTTGTTTCGCATCATCGCCAATAACATCATTCGCAACGATCACATCAACGCCAAGAATTTCTGAAACTTTTGATGCAATATGTTTTAATGAATATTTATCATTGAATTCGCCTTTAGGACGTCCCAAATGGC
The DNA here is from genome assembly GCF_002429865.1 of Empedobacter sp. UBA5987. NCBI lineage: Bacteria > Pseudomonadati > Bacteroidota > Flavobacteriia > Flavobacteriales > Weeksellaceae > Empedobacter > Empedobacter sp. UBA5987. The sequence goes on along the minus strand of NZ_DJBB01000016.1, from coordinate 103,561 downwards.
TCATTAATACAACAGCGCCACCATCTTTCAATATTTTGTCGATCGTTGGTTTTGCAGCTCTAATACGTGTATCATCTGTCACATTTAAGTTTTCGTCTTGCGGAACATTGAAGTCAACACGAATCAATGCTTTTTTGTTTTCGAAATTGTAGTCGTTGATTGTTTTCATATTTTGATTTGAAATTTTGAACTACACAAAAGTAATCAAACTTTCATTTTGATACTTAAAATCATTTAACACAATTTTCAACTATTAACAATTCATAATAATATATATAGTTTAATTAATTTTTAAATTTTTTAAAAAAAAATATGTTACTATTATTAGCAGTGTTAATATGTGGATAACTAAAGCGAGATAAATTTTATTTAATAGCAATTAACAAGCTATTATTTGTAATTTTGTTTTGTAATGAAAGAGTTAGATATTCTATCAACAATTTATCATTTTGGTTGATAAACAACTTTTGTTAAAAAGAAGTTTTGTGAAAACTATTCATAACGGTGTGTAAATCTTTTATGCCAAAATGAAAACTTTTACTTGACTTATATTGATTTATTTCTAATTGATTTTTTGAATCAGATTTCCAAATTTTTCTCTCGAAAAGTTATTAGTTTTATTCAATCATCTTTTAACAAGTTGTTACTTTTACTTAACATTTGATTTACAATTATTTAAACAAAAACAACAAAAACACCTGTTAATTAAATGAAAATTGCAATCGGAGCGGACCATGCTGGGTTCGATTATAAGGAGAAATTAGTTCCCTTTTTAACAAGTCAAGGATATGAGGTTGAGGATTTTGGAACGTTCTCAACAGCGAGTGTTGATTACCCTGATTTTGCACACCCAACGGCACAAGCTGTGGAAGATGGAAAAGCAGATTTCGGAATTTTGATTTGTGGTAGTGCGCAAGGCGTTACAATGACTGCAAATAAACACCAAGGAATTCGTGCTGCATTATGTTGGATGATGGATATTGCCAAGTTAGCTCGTCAACACAATAATGCAAATGTGTTAACTTTACCTGCACGCTTTATTGCGTATGAATATGCAGAAGAAATTGTGAATACATTTTTAGCAACAGAATTTGAAGGTGGTCGTCACCAAGGACGCGTAGATAAAATTGCTTGTTCATACAACGGATAATTTTATACATCTATTATAAGATATAAAATCGGTCAATTCGTTAGAGTTTACCGATTTTTATTTTAAAAATTAAATTTAAAACTATTATAAAGTTTAAATAGTTAAGTATAAACAATATTTTATATTTAAAATTAAATATTTTTAAACCAATTTAAGTCAATAGTATATTTATTGATTTTAGCTGTTCTACTTTTACATCAGTTAAAAAAACAAATCATTTAAAGATTAAAAAGATGAGCAGAGCATTATTACGTAGAGAACAAGCAATCTCTTTTGTAAAAGAAGAATTTTCGAAAGGATTACAAAAAGAATTAAACATTATTCCAGTTTCTGGACCATTGGTAGTTTTGGATGGAACAGGTATTAATGATGATTTGAATAGTATCGAAAGACCTGTAAAATTCCCTATAAAATCTTTGAATGATAAAAATGCGGTAGTTGTACATTCTTTGGCAAAATGGAAACGTATTCGTTTGAAAGAATTAGAAATTGAGCCAGGCGAAGGAATTATAACAGATATGCGCGCTTTGCGTCCAGACGAAGATTATTCGCCAATTCACTCTATTTATGTGGATCAATGGGATTGGGAAAAAGTAATTGTTCCACAAGATCGTCAATTGGATTATCTTTTTTCGACAGTAAAATCGATTTATAAAGTTATTAAAAAAACGGAGCAAAATGTAGAGGCGAAATATCCACAATTGAAAGCTGTTTTACCAGAACAAATTACATTTATTTCTTCTGAAGATTTACTACAAAAGTATCCAACATTTACGCCGAAACAACGTGAAAATGCAATTTGTAAAGAATTTGGAGCTGTTTTTATTTACGGAATTGGAGGAGAATTGAGTAATGGAGAATTACACGATGCACGTGCCGCTGATTATGACGATTGGAGTACAGAAAACAGTGCTGGTTTTAGAGGTCTTAATGGTGATATTTTAGTTTGGAACCCTGTTTTAGAATCTGCTTTCGAGTTATCCTCGATGGGAATTCGTGTAGATAAAGAAGCTTTGACCAAACAATTAGAAATTAGAGATTTTTCGGATCGTAAAAATTTATTATTTCACTCGATGTTGTTAGATGATCAGTTAACAGAATCAATTGGAGGTGGAATTGGACAATCTCGTATGTGTATGTTTATGTTGAAATCTCGACATATTGGCGAAGTACAAGCGAGTATTTGGGACGGAAAAGTAAAAGAAAAATTAAAAGAAGAAAGCATCGAATTATTATAAATGAAAAAGCAGTTTCAAAATTTTTGAAACTGCTTTTTTTGTATTTTATATCGAAATTAACAATGTTTATAACTGTTGATAAAGGTTGTTAATTTATTTTAATTCAGTAACTTAATAAGTGTAATAATTGTTGATTAAGAAATTCTTTCATTTTTCTTCACAATAAAACTATCATAGAATTTTTTGAAACCATGATGATTAATCAAATAGAAATATTTAGGAAATAATCGATTCAATTCGTATTGAATTTGTTTTGGAAATTTAGACTTTCTTAAACTGCGATTAATCTGAATTTGCGTTTCTACTGGAGCTGGTTTAACAAGCGATGGAAGAAGGTTGTAAATTCTTAAATCAAATTCCCAAGCATGCTGCAAATCACAATCAATTGGACGTTGAATCATAGGTAGTGGCGTTTTAATTTTATTCAAAAATTTTTCTGCGGCCTTTCTTGTCCAAATGGCTGCAATTGTTGTGATTGGAATACTCGTTCCACAAGCACCAATAATGTATTTATTATTCACATCAGCAATTTTTATATGTTTTCTTTTTCCGTTAAATAGCTTCAAAACATCCCATTTATGCTTGTTAGAAAGTTCTTCATAATTAGAAAGAGCATGTTCTACAGCAGATTTAAAATCATCAACCAAAATTGCATCATCTTCTATAATCAAAGCAAAATCATTTTCAGAAGCCAAAAAAGTTTCTAGCGTTTTCACATGACTCAAATAACAACCAATTTCTCCAGGAACTAAATCGCGGTCATATTTATTTTTTACTTTATAGGTTGACGAATCCAAAGTTTTGGCATCTACAGCAGAAATTCTTTCGTAAGTAATCTCACATTTTTCGAATTCTTTTTGCATCAATTCAAGTCGATCCGTAGCTCGATCAAGGTTAATCAAGTAGGTTTGGTATAATGGTTTAGTTTTCATTCAATTAATTATCAATGCAAAAATAGTTTTTTTGGCTCAATTTTCGCAATAAATCAAAACGTTACAAGTAATCTTATCCTTTCCGTAACATAGAATTGGCTGTAAATTGTTATTTTAGAAAAAGGATATATTACCTTTGCAGTGGTTATGTTGTTTATTAACATCTTATCAATAGTTATTAAAAATAATTTGATAATCAAATAATTAAGGTGTTTATTTATTAACTATTTTAAAATAAATCTCGAAAAAACAAGAAGAGATTTGACAGAAAACAAATTATGCCAAGAAGAAATTTTAAAAATACAAAGGCGAAAAAAGACAAAAACATAACAAAGTTTACGAAGTCTATCATCGAAGTTTTATTTCAAAATCCGAATAAACCTTTAAATTATAAACAAATTGCAGCAGCTTTAAACCTAACAAATCGAATTGATACAGAATTATTGATTAAGAATTTGAATGTTTTATTAGCTGACAAAAAGATTTCTGAAGTAGAAAGAGGAAAATACAAAATCAATGCGACCAATGATTATATGGTTGGAATTGCGGATTTGACTTCTTCAGGGAGTGCTTATATTATGATTGATGGTCTTGAACAAGATGTCTTTGTACAAAAAGGAAAAACGCGAAATGCCTTAATGGGCGATACAGTTCGCGTATATGTTTATCCAAAAAAACATGCCAATCAATCGAGAGCAGAAGGAGAAATTGTAGAAATTATCGAGCGTAATAAAACTGAATTTACAGGTATTTTCGAGTTAGGAAAGAACGGAAATTTTGGTTTTGTAACGATGCAAAATGGTAACCACGATTTCTTTATTCCGAAAGAGAAAATTAAAAATGCTCAACCAGGAGAAAAAGTTGTGGTTCGATTAACAAATTGGCCAGAAGGATCTAATTCACCATTTGGTGAAATCACGCAAGTTTTGGGTAGTCCAGACGATACGGATGTAGAAATTCATGCAATTTTGTTAGAATACGATTTGCCAGCACAATTTCCAGAGGAAGTTGAAGAAGAAGCAAATCAGTTGGATACTTCGATAGATGAAGCTGAAGCTGCTCGTCGTAGAGATATGCGAAATGTAACGACATTTACAATCGACCCGAAAGATGCAAAAGATTTTGATGATGCTTTATCAATACGAAAATTAGAGAATGGAAACTGGGAAATTGGTGTTCACATTGCCGATGTTACACATTATGTTCGTCCAGGTTCGTTGATCGAGCAAGAAGCATACAAGCGTGCAACTTCTGTTTATTTGGTGGATAGAGTAGTGCCAATGTTGCCAGAAGTGTTGTCGAATGTTGCGTGTTCTTTGCGTCCAAACGAAGATAAATATACGTTTTCGGGAGTTTTCGAAATGGATGATAATGCGAAGATTGTAAAAACATGGTTTGGTCGTACTGTTACACATTCGGATAGACGTTTTACATATGAAGAAGCACAAGAAATTATCGAAGGAAAAGATGGCGATTTTAAAGATGAAATCTTGACTTTAGATCGTTTAGCCAAAACAATGCGCCAAAAACGTATGAAATATGGAGCGGTTAATTTTGATAAAGTTGAAGTAAAATTCGATTTAGATCAAGCGCATAATCCACAAGGAATTTTCTTCAAAATTTCGAAAGATTCGAATAAATTGATTGAAGAATTCATGTTATTATGTAACAAAAAAGTTTCAGAATTCATTAGTTTAGATAAACATGGAAAAGAGAATGCGAACACTTATATTTATCGAGTTCACGATGATCCAAATCCAGATAAACTATTAGACTTAAAAAATTTTATTCGTCAATTTGGGTATGAATTAGAGATTGGAGATCGTAAAACAACTATCAATTCTATGAATAAGTTGTTAGCAGAAGTGAAAGGAAAACCAGAAGAAAATATGGTTGAAACTTTGGCAATGCGAACAATGGCGAAAGCAAAATATACAACAGAGAATATAGGACATTACGGTTTAGCGTTCGATTATTACACGCATTTTACATCGCCAATTCGTCGTTATCCAGATATGATGGCGCACCGATTGTTGCAAGATTATTTAGATGATAAAAAATCTCCTGCAGCAGCTGTTTACGAAGATAAAGCAAAACATTGTTCTTCTCGCGAAAAAATTGCTGCAGAAGCAGAAAGAGAGTCAATAAAATATATGCAAGTAAAATACATGGAGCAATTTGTTGGCGAAACTTTTGATGCTTTTATTACAGGTGTACAAGATTATGGAATCTTTGTTGAAATCCCAGAAACGCGTTGCGAAGGTTTGATTCGTTCTCGTGCTATGAAAGGTGATCATTTTGTTTTTGACGAAAAAAATCATGCTTTAATAGGTAAACGCACACGTGTTAAATATCAGTTAGGAAGTCCGGTTAGAATCAAAGTTTTAAATGCTGATTTAATCAAGAAGCAATTAGATTTTGAATTAGTTGATGCTTAAGTTTCATATTTTAGACTTATCTTGCAGACCTTAATTATGTTATGGAAATAATATTTTCGGCCATACTAATAGGTTTTTTGTTAAGTACAATTCTTATTGGACCTGTATTTTTCTTACTTATTGAAACCAGTTTGCGTAGAAGTTGGAAAACCGCTGTAGTCCTAGATTTAGGAGTTATTGCAGCTGATATTTTGTGTATTGCAGCAGCCTATTACGGAAGTAAAGATTTTACAGATTATGTGACCAATCATCCAAAGTTTTACCGCATTTATATCATTGCAGGTTTCTTTGTATTGATTTACGGAATTTTCATGTATTTCTCTAAACCAAAGCTACATATAGAAGGCGAAGCGGGATTTGTAAGCAACAATTATTTGAGAACGTTTATCAATGGATTTATTATGAATTTGTTGAATATCGGTGTCATTGTTTTTTGGTTTGTAATTGTCTCTTCAATTATGATTCAATATCCAAATCCAAGCGATTTTATGCTGTATATGGGCGTTGTTTTGACGACCTATTTTGTAATAGATTTGGGTAAAATATTTTTGGCAGGAAAACTTCAAAAACGTTTTACCGATCAAAAAGTATTTATGGTGCGAAAAGGAGTTGGTATTTGTCTTTTAGTCTTTGGATTAATCATTATCTTAAAAGGTTTCGGATTCTTTAAAGAAATTGATCAAAAGATAGAGAATCAGCTCATTAATCAAGAACAAACAAGTTAAAAATATAAAAAGCTCATTCAATGAATGAGCTTTTTTTGTTTATAATATTTTTATTTGTATAATCCTCAATAGTAGAGAAATAAAAATAAATATTTTATCATTAATTCATAAAACCTGTTTTTTTTATTTCTTCTATTAATTTATTAGGATTAGAAACTCTGAAAATTATTTTTGAATCATATTTAGGGCTTTTATGAAGAATTTTAATTCCTTTTTCAAAAAAATCGTTAGATGCAATTATATCTATAATATCTTTTTTTAAAAGGATTATTTTAAAGAAAAACAAATAATTTATTATTAACCTGTCTTCATAAATATTTATTTGAGCAAGTAAACTTGAGATTCTAATAGAACCTATTATAAGTCCTCCTGATCTTGTGTAAAGATTGTTCATATATTTTTTTAGGTTAAATTATTGTGTTTGAAATAGTGCCGTTTTGAATAAGTAAAATCGAGTTTTAAAATGCTCTGTAAGTCGCATTTTGTTGTTAGAAGAGTATATCCAAATCTGCCAAATTTACTTCAAAAGAGATTTTCCAGAATCTTTATAATTCCATGTTTTTACTTTCATCAAATCAGCAATAGTAGAGGCAATTTGATTGAGATAAGTTTGGTTTTGTTTGAAATTTTTAGGATTAATTCTGTTTCCAATCAGCAAAATAAATCCTTCGTCCGATCCAGGAATTTCATCATAATGTTCTGTCCATTGTCTTCCATTTCCACGTCCGTGATCAGTTGTTACAATAATAGTTGTTTGATCTTTATAGAATGGATCGCTTTGTACATAATTCCATAATTCCTCAATCATTCTATCATTGCGGTTTATTGAAGTAATATATTGATCGTAATCTTCATCATGCCCGTAATCATCCGCTTCTCCATAACCTATAAAAAGTAATTTAGGTTTCTGATTTTTCATGGCTTCTAAGACAAATTCGTGCGTAAAAATATCAAATCTTGTTGCCCACCATTGTTTTGGTGTTTCTAATTGAAAACGTTCGATAAGCAATTCTCGTTCAGATTTGTTTTGATTAAAACTATCTTGATATCCAGCATTTACAAACAATTTAGAACGTTCTTGATTGAAAATATTTGTATACATTCTCCAGCTTCCAAAAGCCATTACTTTATTGTTTAAATTCTTTTGCTGATTTGCAATTTCAAAAACTGAAACATTAGGATTCGGAATATCTTTGTTATTTTTAATTCGCTCATCATCAGCTTTTCCTGTAATAATTTCGTTGTATCCAGGATAAGACCATAATCTTTTGTTGGTCAAATTAACAAAGTTTTGTTCATCACGATTTCCTAAAATAACTCCTTTGTCTTTAATCGTTTTCCACGTAAATGGCATCAATAATTCGCGACGTTTTATAGAATCTTCTGTCCAATATTTTTCATTAGTTTGAACAATAAGTGAGTTGTATTTTTTATCATTTAAAATTGATTTTTCAACTCCTCGGAAAACTTCTTTCCAACGAACACCATCCAGCGTAACCAAAATAACTTTCGGTTCTTGAGCAAATAAAAAATTTGAGAATAAGGCAAGAATAAGAAATGTATACTTCATGTGATTATAATTTCTTATAAAAATAGGAAAAGCATCGATATGATGCTTTTAAAAGTATTATTTTTCTAATTTATTGACGATTTGTTGATAAACATCTTCGGCACTCAAATTTTGAAAATAATCATAATTTTGAAACTTTTTTGGATCTTTTCCAAAGATAGAAGTTGGACGAATTTTCATCGTTTCGTCTTGTATCACATCATTCATAGATTGTCCATAACCTAAAAATCCAGCAAATGGATGCGTTCCACCCCAAATAGAAATTGTGCGTGTTCCCATCAACGAAGCTAAATGCATATTTGCGCTATCCATAGAAATCATTACTTCTAATTTAGCAATTGCTTGTAATTCTTCTTCAAAAGAGATTGTTCCAGCTAAAGAATGGATGTTTGGATTGAAATTTTCCCATGTTTTTAATTCATCAATTTCAGCTTTTCCACCGCCAAATAAATAAATTTTGTACCCATTTTCAGCTAATTTCTTCGTCACGATTTTCATCTTTTCGATGGGATACATTTTACTTGTAAAGGCTGCAAAAGGTGCAATTCCAATTGATTTTGGTTCCTTAATCGATTTTGGTTCGATTTTATGCTTTAAATTGACGTTAAAACCAAGTTGACGTAAAACATCAGCATAGCGTTCAGTTGTTAATTTTAATTGCTTAAAAACGCGATTTTTTTGATCGACTAAAACTCTTTTCTCTGCACGACCTTTATCTAAAGTAGCCGTTTTTGTTCCTTTAAGTTCGAATAAAGTTGTAATTACTTTTGATCGGATTACATTATGAAAATCAGCAACATAATCAAAATTATATTGTTTTAATTCTTTGTATAATTTGAACAAACTAAAAAAGCTTTTGTAGTCTTTGTTCAAATCAACCGAAATAAATTTGATTTGAGGAAATTGCTTGAAAATATTTCCCATAAAAGGACGCGAAGCAACATAAACTTCGACATTAGGATTTTGTTCAATAAACTCTTGTAAAACAGGAGCAATCATTGTGACATCGCCCAAAGCAGAAAAACGTAAAACTAATAGTTTTTTATGATTCGTTTTCTCCATTATTCCTATTGTTAATTTCTTTTGCAACCATTTTCATTTGCTTTTCAAATTCTTGCTTAGATGCTTCAAAATATTGATCAGAATTTTCGGCATGTTTTGCAATTTTACGCAACGACTTTCGGTCACTTTTTATGAAAATTTCACCAATTTTAGATGCTTCTTCATGAGAAAAACCGTATTTTATTAAGATTTGTCTACCAACGTAAACAGATGAGAAAAAGTTTTCTCGATAAACTTCGTCTATACCATCTTTCAAATAATTATACGCATAACTACGATTTTTTGCACGAACAATAATTTCTAAATTCGGAAAGTTTTTACGAACAATATAAACTAATTTTTGATTAATTTCTGGAGGATCCAAAGCAGCTACAAAATATTTTGCATGTTCCGCACCAGCTGATTTTAGTAAGTTAACATTTGTTGCATCACCATAAAATACATTAAAACCCTGCTTGCGCATTTTCTCTACACGCTCGCTATCATTATCCAAAACAATCGATTTTATTCCAGTGCTTTTCAATACACGGCTAATTGTATTTCCAAAATCTCCAAAACCTGCGATGATAATTTGTCCATCAGCTGAATTTGGATTTATTTTATCGTTTTCAATGATTGTTTTTACTTTTGTTTTTACACCAAAATATTTTAGAATTAATTTCTCATTTAAGACTAAAAGTAAAGGCGTAATCACCATTGTAATTGCTGTTGTTGCTAACATCAAATCGTACCATTCTTTGTTTAGAATATCTAAATTTCGAGTCAATGATAAGATAACAAAAGCAAATTCTCCGACTTGTGATAAAAGTAAAATGAACAACCATTTTTGATCAAAATCGAATTTATGTTTGATTCCGATTAACCATAAAACCAATGATTTTATTAACATTATTCCAAATGTTAATCCAAGAATCATAAAAGGTTTATCTGCAATTAATTTGAAGTTAATCGTCGATCCAACTGCAATAAAAAAGATTCCTAATAATAATGATTTGAACGGCTCTATATCACTTTCTAATTGATGTTTATATTCGTTATTTGCCAAAACAACACCTGCGATAAATGCTCCTAAAGCAGGAGAAATTCCAACTTTTTGCATCAAAATTGAAACTCCAATCACTAAAAGTAGGGCAGAAGCGGTGTAAATTTCTCGAACTTGTAATTGTCCAACATACTTAAAATAAGGTGTAATAATGTATTTTGCAATCACATAAATAAATGTAATTGCACCAACAATAACCAAGGTTTTCATGAACGCTGGTCCACCAACTAACAAACTTTTAGAATCATCTCCAATGGACTGAATCAAAGAATCTCCAACTAAAAGTGGAATAATTGCTAAGATTGGAATCACCATAATATCTTGAAACAATAAAACTGAAAAAGTTGATTTACCTATGTTTGTTTTGGTCAACCCTTTTTCGCTAAGTGTTTGCATAATAATGGCTGTTGAAGACATGGTTATTGCAAAAGCTATAGAAACAGCCAAAGAAAAATCCATTTTCAAGGCAAATATTCCGACTAAAGTTGCAATAATTATTGTTCCCAAAACTTGCATTCCACCAAGGTTGATGATTTTATTTTTCATTTTCCAGAATTCCTTTGGATCAAGTTCTAATCCGACCAAAAAAAGCATCATAACTACACCAAATTCTGTGGCGTGCATAATGTCTGTTCCGTCATTGCCAACAAATTTTAGCACATAAGGTCCAATTAAAACTCCGGCAATTAAATATCCCAAAACCGAACCCATTCCTAATTTTTTGGAAATAGGAACGCAGATTACAGCGGAAAATAGAAAAATAAATGCTTGGCCTAAAAAGTCGTTCATTATTTTATAAGGTTGATTAGATGATGTGTCTAACTATTATTTTGTTTTGATTGAAATGCAATCGCATAAAATTTGAATTGTTTTATCATCGCTAATAATCCGTTTGCACGAGTTGGTGATAAAAATTCTGATAAACCAATTTCGTTGATAAAATCTGTATCCGATTCTAAAATATCTTTTGGCGTTTGATGATTGTACATTCTCACCAATAATGCCGCAATTCCTTTTGGTAAAATAGCATTAGAATCAGCTTTAAATTCGATAGTATCGCCGTCTAATTCTGCATCTAACCAAACAGAAGATTGACAACCTTTGATGATTTTATCATCTGTTTTTGCTTCTTCTGGTAAAGTATTTAAACTTTTTCCTAACTCGATTAAATATTCGTAGCGTTGTTCCCAATCTTCAAAAAATGAGAATTCGTCAACTATTTCGTTTTGAATTTCTTTAATTTTCATACTACAAAGTTAGAAAGTTTTTGATAGTTTTTCCTCAAAAAAAGACGTTAAATAGCTCGATTCTTTTAGATTTCTTATTTTTGTGTTTTGATAAATTTCAATTCCCAAAAAATGAAGTACACTTTCATTGTTAATCCAAATTCTGGAAACGCAAAACACGATATTTCGCTCGATTTTTTACAATCAAAATTTGACTCTTCAGATGAAATCGTTTTGAAAGAAACTGCTTATCAATTTCATGCAAAAGAATTGGTGAAGGAGGCGATTGCAGAAAATTCGGATGTGATTGTAGCATGTGGTGGTGATGGGACAATCAATGAAGTGGCGAGTGCTTTGGTGAAAAAAAATATTCCGTTGGGAATAATTCCTGCCGGATCTGGAAATGGTTTGGCAACAAATCTTAATATTCCGAAAGATCCTAACAAAGCGATTGAAATTATCAAATCAAATGCTATTCACAAAATTGATGTTGGTAGAGTAGAGGACAAGTATTTTTTTAGTAATTTAGGTTTTGGGATTGATGCAGAAGTTATCAAAACGTATGAAGAAAATCAAAAGCGCACGATTACTGGTTATGTTGACGCTTCTGTGAAAACGTTGTTGAATTATAAATCGAAATTGTTTCGTCTTTATATAGATGATGTAATTATCGAGAAGAGTTTTTATTATCTTTTCTGTTCTAATTCTAACATTGCTGGTTATGGGATCTCTTTTACACCCAAAGCTGATTTGTCTGATGGTGAATTGGATTTATTGATGATAGAAGATTTAGATGTTTTCGAGCAGTTTTATTTTTCGGTATTGGTTTTAGCCAAAAAGATTGATTTTTTGAACAAAGCAAAGTATCGAAAAGTTAAGAAATTTAAGATTGAAAGTTTAGATCATAATCCGATTACGTATCAGCTTGATGGAGAGATTCATAAAACCGATTCACTTCAAGTAAAAGTTAAGGTATTACCAAATGCTTTAAAAATCATTTTTTAAACCTTAATTATCTATTTAATTAACAATATAAATTGTACATTTTCAATCAATTAAAATGTTATTAACGTAGTTATAAACGATTTGTTTGTAACCAATTTCATCATCAATTTATTTATTAATCTTCGCATTCGTTGTAACTTTGATTAAAATTTTTGCAATGAATACGCCTTATAAAATTTTAGCAATCGATTCTAATCATGAATGTCTGAATAATGGACTTCGCGAAGTAGGTTTTATTGTTGATGAAGATTATACTTCGCCCAAAGAAATCATCGAACAAAAGATCAATGAATATGATGGAATGATTGTAAGGAGTAGATTTCCAATTGATAAAGATTTTTTGGCAAAAGCAACGAATTTAAAGTTTATTGGTAGAGTAGGGGCAGGCTTGGAGAATATTGACGAAGAGTTTGCTGCCGAAAATAACATTGTTTTATTTAATTCTCCCGAAGGAAACCGTGATTCTGTTGGTGAACATGCGATTGGTATGTTGTTGATGTTGATGCATCATTTGCGTAGAGCTGATAACGAAGTTCGTAATGGAATTTGGAAACGCGAAGAAAATCGTGGAGATGAATTGAAAGGAAAAACGGTTGGAATTATTGGTTACGGAAACATGGGAAATGCTTTTGCGAGACGCTTACAAGGCTTTGAAGTCAATGTGATTTGCTATGATATTTTGCCAAACAAAGGAAATGAATTTGCGAAACAAGTTTCGTTAGAAGAAATTTTTGAACAAGCTGATGTTGTAAGTTTACATACGCCGCAAACACCAGAAACGATGCAAATGATTAATGCAGAATTTATTTCTAACTTTAAAAAAACATTTTATTTTGTGAATACAGCGCGTGGTAAATCTGTTGTGACAAAAGATTTGGTTGAAGCAATGAAAACAGGAAAAATTTTAGGAGTAGCTTTAGATGTTTTAGAATTTGAAAAATCGAGTTTTGAGAAATTAGTTGCATCTGATTTACCAGAAGAATTTCAGTATTTAATCCAAGCGGATAATGTTGTTTTGGCGCCACATATTGCAGGTTGGACGCATCAAAGTAAAGTGAAATTAGCAGAGTTTATTCGTGATAAAATAATTGATTGGAAGAATAATCAGTAATGATTAATTGATATAAACTAAAAAGGTTCCGAAACTTCGGAACCTTTTTTCATTTTGTAAGTTTTTTGTAAACTTTATACAAAATAACTGCTACTATAATAACAAGAACGATTTGGAGTAGAATCCAAAGTATAACATTAAATGTCGATTCGCCTGAAATTGATAGCATATATATGTCTCATGTGTTAACTGAATGCTAAAATATAAATTTTTTTTAACATTTCGTTAATAATTTAAAAAAAATTTTATTCATCTTCTAGGTGTGTTAATTGATAACTTATCACATATCAATAGATAAGTTTTTTTCGCACCCTAAATTTGTATAAAAATAAATTACTATGAATTACCAAATATTTAAATCAGAATCAAGAGGTGGAGGAAATCACGGATGGTTAAACTCTAAACATTCTTACAGTTTTGCAAATTATTACGATCCAGCCCGTATTCATTTTGGAGCTTTGCGTGTCGTAAATGATGATATAATTACTGGAGGAATGGGATTTGGAAAACATCCTCATGATAATATGGAGATTATTACAATTCCTACAAAAGGAGGAATTTCTCACGAAGATTCAATGGGAACTGGTTCTGTAATTGAGTCTGGGGATGTACAAGTAATGAGCGCTGGTACAGGAGTTTTTCATAGTGAAATGAATGCTTATGAAAACCAAGAAGGACATTTTTTTCAGATTTGGATTATTCCAAATAAAATGAATGTTGAGCCTCGTTATCAACAAATTTCTGTTCGTGAAGTTGCAAAAGAAAATGAATTATACCAAGTTCTTTCTCCAAATGCAGAGGATCAAGGAGTTTGGATTCATCAAGATGCGTGGATTTTCTTAGGAAATTATACAGAAGATAAACAAGAAACATACAAAGTACAAAAAGAAGGAAATGGTGTTTTCTTTATGGTTGTGGAAGGAGAAGTTGAATTTGATGGAAACAAATTAGGAAGAAGAGATGTCATCGAGATTAAAGATACAAATGAGTTTTCGTTTAATGTAACGAAAGATTCTCGCTTGATGTTAATCGAAGTTCCTATGGATATTTAGAAATTTTTTCAAGTTTTAGTTGTTTTATATATAGAGCAGATTTCAGAAATGAAATTTGCTTTTTTTTTGTTAAAAAAATATCATTATCAACACAAGTATTTAGTATATTTACTTCTTATAAAACTTTAACTCAAAACGTACTTAATCTATACTATATGAAACGTTTATTCATCATTGCCTCTTTTGCTTTAATGATTATCAGTTGTAAAAATGATAACATTGAAATTGATTCTACATCTGCGCAAACTTTTAGTGAAACGGTAGACAAAATTTCGAAGGCTTTGCCTGTTATGCAACAAGATAAATTTAAGGAAGCTTTGCAAATTATTTTCGAGTACAACACAAGTCAATCAATGGATAATGAAGCGCGTTGGGGAATTGTGCGTACGTTGTTAGATGGAAAAACGGTAGATGAGGTTTTTGATATTGCAGAAAAAGTTGCATTACAAAATAAATTTACATGGAATAGAAATCAAGTTCCTTTGGTGAATGGAATTCCAAAATCAGGTGCAATTGAAACTGTAGAAACGCCTGCTGAACCGACTTCTAATGTACAACGTTTCGATTTTAGTTTAAAACAAGATGATAGTGGAATCTCAATTTCTCCTTTTTTCTACAATGCGCAAGGAGAGGAAATTCAGTTGGATAAAGCTGTAACGGCAACGATAGAAGTGTTTAATTCAGGTAATATTGTGTATACATTTCGTTCTACAATCGATCCAAATTCGATGGATGATTTGTACAGAAAGAATGCCATTAATATTAAATATTCATCTTTAGATCCATCAAAATTGAAGAATGATCGTTTGGACAT
This sequence comes from Empedobacter sp. UBA5987, assembly GCF_002429865.1. Taxonomy (NCBI): domain Bacteria; kingdom Pseudomonadati; phylum Bacteroidota; class Flavobacteriia; order Flavobacteriales; family Weeksellaceae; genus Empedobacter; species Empedobacter sp. UBA5987. The sequence goes on along the minus strand of NZ_DJBB01000016.1, from coordinate 88,196 downwards.
TTTGGTTCGAATTCCGAATTCTGAACGTTATTTAACGAATCGTAAAGCAGTAAAAGTTCCGTTGAATTTAGTTGGAGCTTCTGAAGTTGTAGATTCTGCCGCGGTTGAAAGTACGCCTGCACATGTGAGTAAAGAAGCAGGAATGGTAAAATCTCTTTCTAATCGTTTTATGACGAATTTATCAAAGAAAAATTACTCTGGCGCTTTTGCATTGACAAGAAGTGGAGAGTGGAACACGTTCCAAAAATTTTCTTCTGATGATGTGGTGAAGAATTTAGAACAAGCAACAATTAATGATGCAAAAGTTTTGGATGCGGATGAAAAAGTAGCTTTGGTAGAAGTGCAAGCGAACTTAAAAGATCAATCATCTAAGACGTATCAAGTGACTTTAGAAAAGATCAATAATAAATGGTTTGTGGTTAATTTTAAATAATTCTCAAACTTATTAAACATAAAAAAAGCGTTCAGATTCTGAACGCTTTTCTTGTTTTATATTGAAATGAATTATTGTCCGTTAGCTTCTTTAGCAGCGTCCGCTTTCATTTTTTCGTTAGCTGTAATAGTAACTTCTACACGTCTATTTTTAGCACGACCTTCAGCAGTACTATTATCTGCAATTGGATCTTCTATACCTTTTCCAGTAGATGTTAGACGAGAAGATGCAATTCCTTTCGAAATTAAATAATCTTTTACAGATTGTGCTCTTTGTTCAGAAAGTGGTTTATTATAAGATTGAGAACCTACATTATCTGTATACCCAATAACTAAAAGATCTGTATCAGGATATTCTTTAAAAACTTCAATTAATTTATCTAAGTTTGCTTTTGCAGTACTTGTTAATGAAGATTTATTGTAATCAAAAGTAACTTTAGAGTTTTCATCTAAAATTAAATTAATTCCTTCTTCAGTTCTTACAACTTCTGCACCTGGTAAAACTTGCTCAATTTTTTGCGCTTGTTTATCCATGTTGTTACCAATAACACCACCAGCAGCTCCACCAACAGCAGCACCAATTAACGCACCTCCAGCACCTTTACCAATAAGCCCTCCTAAAACTCCACCGGCAACAACTCCAATTCCTGCACCTTTTTGTGTGTTATTAGCATTTTGTACAGCTGTACATGAAGAAAACATAAAAGATCCTCCTAAAACTATAGCTGCTACTTTAGTATTTATTTTTTTCATAATTTCTAAGTTTTTTAAATTGTTGATTAACGTACGAAGTTATAAATCACTTGTGCAATTTTTCCATTTGCATTGATATCTTGTACCAATTTCATCGAATTTGCATCAACATAATCTACACGCATTTTATATCCTGCTGTATTTTGTTTCGCTTTGATTCCTGTAACATCTTTGAAGATAAAGTAAGTTGTAGAACCATCTTGTTGTAAATCCCAAATAATATTTGCTGTTCCTGAAGGGCAATCTCCGCCAGCGTTATTAAATGTATATGTTCCTTTTTTGTTGTTTTGAACTAAGTTCCATGTAGAACCTTCATAACATTCTGGGTTTGCTGTGTCAAAAACTTTCGCAACTGCAACAGTAACTTTTACATTACCTTGTACCTCGTTGGTTGTTAAACCTTGGTAGTCTACATTTGTCAAAGTCCATGCACCTCTCACTTCTTTACCTGTTTGTATTTCTTGTTTTGCAACGGTTGTAGATGCACAAGAAGTTAAAAATGCTGAAGCGCATATCCCAAATAATAAAATACTTTTTTTCATAGCTATTTATTTTATCTATTATTAATCTTAAAAAACGGCTTCTATAAATTAGATTTAATAAAGTTTTAGAAAAAAAACGACTTCTAATACATCTGATTAGATAATCATTCTTTAAAAACGCTTATTTTAATTTTCAGCTTTAATAATATAGATTAAAGATGAATACTGTCCATTATTTTTAGCTAAATAATTTGACTTTAAAGCAACTTTTATTGCATTAAAGTAACCAAATTTATTTCCCTTGTATTTCTCTGAAAGTAAACTCACATAAAATGCGTCAAGTTTCATTGGACTAATCTTATCAATTTTCATACCAAAGTTACTAAGTAAATTACTCATACTTTTATCAGAGAAGTGCCAAAGATGTCTTGGTACATCATAAGCTGCCCAATATTTACCATAATATTTAGCATCATATGATTGATGATTGGGAACGGCAATTATTAATACTCCATTATCCGTTAAATGATTTTTTAATTCTCCAATAATCTCATTTAAATTAGGGATATGTTCCAAAACATGCCACAACGTGATGATATCAAATTTTTGATCATTATGTTCTAATTCTGTAGAAGTAACTTTTTCGTTTCCAATTTTAGATTGTGCAATTTTTCGTGCCGAATCATTTGGTTCCATTCCCAAAACATCATACCCATTTTTTTGTAGATGTTCTAAAAAATCTCCAACGCCGCAACCATAATCTAGAATCTTTTTACCATTTCCAACTTTATTAATCAATTCTAATTTATTATTTAGATTGATTGATTTTGCCATTTGATAAAAACGTTCGAAAATTGATTTCTTTCCATCGGTATGGGAAATGTAATTTTTACTTTCGTAATACTTTCCTAAATTTTCGATAGGCTGGGGGAGAGTGTACAAAACTTCGGTTTCTGAATCTTCGTAAATCTCAAATTTTTCTCCTGTTAAAAAATAATCTTTTAAATCTAATTTCTTAATACCAGAAAATCCTTCTTTTGAAGGATTTTCTTGAGATGTTTCACGTGGAACATTTTCCATATTATCTTCCCATGTAAATTAATAATACACTTATATCTGCTGGCGATACACCACTAATTCTTGATGCTTGTGCTACCGTTGCAGGTTTTATTTTTGTTAATTTTTGACGAGCTTCTATCGACATCGATCCAAAAACATGATAATCTATATCAGCTGGAATTTTTAGATTTTCCAGACGATGCAATTTATCTGCATTCTGTTGTTCTTTCTTGATATAACCTTTGTATTTGATCTGAATTTCTGTTTGCTCTAATTCTTCTTGATCGTATTCATTCGTTTCAATAAACTCTTTCACACGATTCAATTTTGTGAAGTCAGAAAGCTTTAATTCAGGACGAGAAATAACCGAAATCATTTTGTTTGGTTGTTTCAAAGGTGTTCCTTCGCGCTCTTCAATTACATCATTTATCTCTTGTGGCTTGATAGAATTTTCTTCGAAATAATTAACAAGCTTTTCAGCTTTATCAAATTTTTCTTCCATCCTTCTCAAGCGATCTTCTGAAGCTAAACCAAGCTCAAAACTTTTTCTTGTCAAACGTTCATCCGCATTATCTTGTCTCAATAAGATTCGATATTCTGCACGAGACGTAAACATACGATACGGTTCTTCTGTACCTTTTGTAATTAAATCGTCGATTAAAACTCCTATATACGCTTCATTACGATTTAAGATAAATGGATCTTTTCCTTGAATTTTTAACACAGCATTTATACCCGCCATCAAACCTTGAGAAGCAGCTTCTTCATAACCTGTTGTTCCGTTAATTTGACCAGCGCAATATAAGTTATCAATTAACTTCGTTTCTAGCGTATGTTTTAACTGTGTGGGTGGAAAATAATCGTATTCGATGGCGTAACCTGGACGTAAAATTTTTGCATTTTCAAAACCAGAAACAGAACGTAAAGCTCTTGCTTGAATATCATCTGGCAAAGATGTTGAGAATCCATTTATGTAGAATTCCATCGTGTGCCAACCTTCCGGTTCAGCAAAAATCTGATGACGATCTTTGTCTGCAAAACGATTAATTTTATCTTCGATAGATGGACAATATCTTGGTCCTGTCGATTTAATTGTTCCGTTAAACATTGGAGAACGATCAAAGCCTTCACGCAAAAAATCATGAACTTCTTGATTTGTATAAGTAATCCAACAAGAACGTTGTTTTGTTAATTTTTGTGTATTTGTATATGAGAATTTTGAAGGATTTTCATCACCTGGTTGCTCCACCATTTTCGTATAATCGATAGAACGACCATCTACACGTGGAGGAGTACCTGTTTTCATTCGACCAGCTTCGAAACCTAAATCAACTAATTGTTCTGTAATTCCGAAAGCAGCAGATTCACCCATACGTCCACCTCCAAATTGTTTTTCACCAATATGAATCAAACCATTCAAGAAAGTACCATTTGTAAGGACAACAGATTTAGACCGAATTTTCATTCCCATCGCTGTAATTACTCCACAAACTTTACCATTTTCAATGATTAAATTTTTAACCATATCTTGGAAGAAGTCAACATTCTCTGTTCTCTCTAAAGATAAACGCCATTCTTCTGCAAAACGCATACGATCTGATTGCGCACGTGGTGACCACATCGCTGGACCTTTAGATTGATTCAGCATCTTGAACTGAATCGCAGTTTTGTCGGTAATAATACCAGAGTATCCACCTAAAGCGTCAATCTCGCGAACAATTTGTCCTTTTGCAATTCCACCCATAGCAGGATTACAAGACATTTGTCCGATTGTTTGTAAGTTCATTGTAACAAGGAGCGTTTTTGCTCCTAAATTGGCTGCTGCGGCTGTTGCTTCTGCACCAGCGTGACCACCACCAACTACAATTACATCATATTCTGATTGAAATATCATTTGATTTGTAAACTTATTTTTCTTGTTAAAATAATAAATGTTCCACGTGGAACATTATTGATTTAGATAGCTACTAAATGTTTCTAAATATTGATTTTCTTTAGCAGTCATCAATTCTTTGTCATCTGGTTCTTTGTCCATATAACCAGCAAAATGTAATATTCCGTGGATAACAACACGAGCCAATTCGTTCTCAAAAGAAACACCATTTTGCTCTGCATTATCTTTGATTCGTTCAACGCTAATAAAAATATCACCCATCAATTCGTCTTCAATAGAATTATCGAAACCGATAACATCTGTGTAATAATCGTGGTCTAAATATTGTCGATTAATTTGAAGTAAGTATTCATCATCACAGAAAATATAGTTTAAATCTTCTATTGTTTTCCCTTCATTCTTCATACTCTCTACGATCCAATCTATCCAAGTTTGAGCATCTTTTAGCTCAAAATCTGTTTCGTAAAATAATTCTATCATTGTTCTAAAACCAGTAACCTAAACTTAAATTAAATAATCCTTTTTTTGTGTAAGGCGAATAACTCCAAATAAAATTTAAAGGTCCTAATGGACTATCGTAGCCATAGGTAACGCCATACCCAAGATATTTGTAATTTGTTAAACTCAATTGCTCAAATCTATCTGTGATATTTGCTATATTCATAAATAGACTTGTGTAATGATTTTTCAAAATTCGAGCTTGGATATGAGAGCCAAAAAGCAATTGATTGTCGCCAATCGCAGAGCCAAAAGGAAGCCCATAAAACTTTGTATAATTGAAAAAATCTTGTTCAACATAACCTCCGAGATAAAACTTCTGAGGCATTGTTACATTATCGTTGAAAAAGGTTCCAAAGTTAGCAGTAAATCTGTAACTTAGGAAATTATTTAACGGAAAATTTGCCTCTAAACTCGATTCTAACAAATAGTTATTTTCGAATCCAGTTACATTAGAATCAAACAAATACTTAAAGCTTCCATCAAATTTTAAACCACTACGCGTAAAATTTGCATTATTTCGATTATCTGCTTTAATATATCCATACGCTTTCCAATAATAACCTTCGGATTTTGCTGGAAATTCTTCATTAGAAGCAATAAAATTATTTGTGAAAACTTTTGTGTATTGATGCTCTAATCCAACGCCAATCGCAAATTTTTCTTTAATCGTGGATTGAATATAGAGTTGATTGATGTATTCTCTAAAGTTATAATTTACTTTTTTGTAGATATTATCTTGACCAAAGAAGTTTCTTAAATCAATTTCTTTGTCAAAATAATGCGAAAAAGAGTTGAAACCAATACTTGGTAAATAACCATTATCAATGAAAAAATTGATGTTATATCGCGCATAATCTCCAACCACAACATCAGCAGATAGCACCGAGTTTTTGACAAATAAATTCTTTGAAGTGAAGTTTAAAAGTAATCCTGTTTTAAATAAATCATCGTAATGTAATCCAAAACGGATAGATTGTTTGGTCTTATTTTCTTGAACTTTTAACGTTAATAAATTCTCTTCATCGTTAATTTCTGAGATTTTATACGTGATATTATTGAAGTTTCCTGAAGCATATAGTTTCGAAATTCCAGCTTTTAAATCATCATATTTTATAATTTCAGGAGTACGAATCCCTAACTTACCTTCGATGTAATTTGTGTTGAAGTTTTTCAATCCTTCTACTTCAATTTCTTTCACCAAAACATAATCATCAAGTTTAATTTCGTTTCGAGTTTTGTTTGAAGCATGCTGTTTTTTTGCAATTTCTTTCAGTTGATCATATACTTTTTCCGAAGCAATAAGTCCACGATTGTAAATAGAATCTACTTCGTCAAAACTCGTGACAGCATATTCTTTTAACTCTGGTTTAATCAATAAATCGACTAATTTCTTTTGTTCATTTGTTTTTTTAACGATGCTCATCGTCATAATTTGACTCAAAATATCAATAGCAGAATTTAGATCATCACGTTTTTGTAAACCATCACCCAATTCGACACCGATAATAATATCAGCCCCCATTTCTTTCACTTCTTTCACGGGGAAGTTGTTGACAACGCCACCATCAACATATATTTTACCATCAATTGTGACAGGATCTAACATGGTAGGATATGCGCCTGAAGCCAAAATAACACGAGGTAAAAATCCCGAACGAAAGACTTTTTCTTCTCCAGTTTCGAGATCAGTTCCGATACAAACAAAAGGTGTTGGAAGTTTATTGAAATCATCAATATCATGAACTGGACGCAATAAATAAGTCAATAAATCAAGTGGACCTTGACCTTTTGAAATGGCATTAGGAATCGTTAATTTGAACTTATCAAAAGGTAATTCTAAGATATATTTTTCTTTGTATGCTTTCTCGAAAAAAGGAATTTCTGCACGATCCTTATTTTGCGTAATCAGCGAAGAAATATCTAATTGATGCATAATTTTCTCAAGATCGTCAGGCGTATAACCAGCCGCATATAATCCGCCTATAATTGCGCCCATACTTGTACCTCCAATGTAATCAATTTTGATTCCTGCTTCTTCAATCTTCTTTAAAGCGCCAACGTGTGCATAACCTTTTGCACCGCCACCACTCAATACAACACCAACTTTTAGACGCGTTGAATCGTTCTTTGTTTCTTGTGCAAAGGCCATGGTAGAAATAATGAAAATGAAAGTAAAAAGACTGCGCATAAATTGATCTAAATTGAGGAATAAAGATAGCAATTTTGAATCTAAGTTGTAGAATTGATACTTTAACTATTCAACATTATTTTCATAACAACTTAAATAATATGAAAATTTCGAAAAGTCGGGAAAAAAAGCTTTATTTACTTTTAGAAAAGGCTTTAATTTTTCTATTTGTGAAGTAGAAAGTGGATATGAATCATATATTTCTGTTGGATAATCGTCGTCATATAAGATGAAATTATCTAAATGGGTTAAAATTTGTTCAGTAGATATCTCTAATTCAAATTCATTGTGTAATGAATCATCAGAATTATTATACTCTTCAATTAATCTAATTATTTTATCCATTTATTTTTTTTAAAAATACAAAAAAAGAGCTACTTTTCAGTAGCCCTTTTTCAGTATATTATTCTTTGTAATAAACGCGTTTTATACGTTGGGAAACCGAAGTTAGGACTTCATAAGGAATTGTCCCTAACCATTCGGTAACGTCGGCCAAAGTTGGCGAGTTTCCAAAAATAGTTACTTCATCACCTTCTTTACACGGAATATCTGTTACATTAACCATCATCATATCCATACAAATAGTTCCGGTAATTGTAGCCAAATGTCCATTGATACCTACTTTTCCTTTTCCGTAACCTATTGAACGACGAATTCCGTCTGCATAACCAACAGGTAAAGTTGCAATTTTGGTATGACGCTCGGCTGTAAAACGACGACCGTAACTTACAGTTTCGCCTTTTTCTATCTCTGAAATCTGAGAAATTACCGTTTTGAAACGCACAACAGGTTTCAAATATTTCTCCATAAAATCGGTATATTCAGAGTAGCCATACATTCCGATTCCTAAACGAACCATGTCATATTGATGCTCTCCATACGCCACGATTCCAGGAGAATTTAACGCATGTTTGATTGGTTTTATGTTTAACGCAGTTGTAATTGCCGCATAACTATTGTCAAAACGATTCAATTGGTATCTCGCATAATCTTCCTCCTCAGGCATATCAGCAGTTGCTAAATGCGTGAAAATAGAGCGAACATAGACATGCGAATTATCTTTTAGAATAGCAATTAGCTCTTCGAAATCATCTTCGTGAAAGCCAAGACGATTCATACCCGTTTCCATTTTTAGGTGAATTGGATAAGGCGAAGAAATCTGTTTTTCTTGTAGTTTCTGAATGAATAATTTCAAGACGCGCAAACTATAGATCTCTGGCTCCAATTGATAATCGATAACCGTAGAATAACTACTTTGTTCCGGGTTCATGACGATAATTGGAATGGTAATTCCAGCCTCGCGCAATTCTTTTCCTTCATCTGCAATCGCCACGCCTAAGAAATCGACACCGTTATTTTGTAAGGTATTTGCTACCTCAAAACTTCCTGTTCCATAACTATTCGCTTTTACCATGCACATCAATTTTGTGGTAGATTTTAGCAATGAGCGGTACACATTTATATTTTCGATCAGGTGTTGCAAATTAATTTCAAGAACAGAATCGTTGGAACGTGTTTCTAATTCATTCGAAATTTTTTCTAATTTAAACGGACGAGCACCTTTTAATAAAATAGCTTCGTTGTCGACATTTTGATGACGGAATTGTTCTAAGAATTCTTCAGTCGAATTGAATGAACGAACATAAGATTTGAATAAATGTTTGAACTGAGAAATTTTTTCTCCAATCAAAACTATCTCATCAAAATGATAAGGGTTGACTAAATCTGCCGCTTGTTGATATAAATCTTGATCAGATAAGTTACTTTGTAAAATATCCGTCAATACCAACGATTTTTTGTCGCGTGGTTGTTGATTTAACACATTTAGACCAATTTTTAATGAATTTAGATCAGAATTGAAAGTATCATTAATTAAAATTGAATGATTAATCGCTTCTTTAATTTCCAAACGCATTTCGATTGGTAGAAGTTGATTAAATTCGTTTTTAAGTTGTTTATAATCAATATTTAAACTAATTAAAGTCGTTAAGCAAATTAAACTATTTTTAATCGAAGCATCATCGATAAAAGGAATCGAATAGGTGAATTCTTCTTGATTATGTAAAATAGAAATTTGTGTATTAGTCTGATTACTTTGTATTTGCTTGATTTGTACAGTGGCAGAATTTGAGTAACCATAAGTGTATTTATCTATTTTTGCTAAATGAGCGTTTTCAAGAATAGCTTGATGCACTTTTTCATTTTCAATATTGAAAACTAATTTATCAACATGAGAAAATAGTTTCAGTTTTTCCTGAATCAATTCATCTTGATTTTTGAAATTCTCTAAATGCGCTTCTCCGATTTTTGTCAACACACCAATTGTAGGTTGAATAATTTCTTCGAGATTTTGCATTTCATTTGGCATCGAAATTCCAGCTTCGAAAATACCCAAATCGTTTTTCTCTTCCATTTGCAAAACAGAAAGTGCTGCTCCGAATTGAGAATTGTAACTTTTTGGACTACGAACAATCGAGAATTTTTTCCATAACAATTGATTCAACCACTCTTTGACAATCGTTTTTCCATTGGAACCGGTAATTCCGATCACAGGAAAATGAAATTGTTTGCGATGAATTTTTGCCCAATTTTGCAAAGCAAGTAGCGGATTTTCAACCTCGATAAAATTTGTATGAGGCAAATTTGTCAACGCTTTTTCTACGACAAAATTTCGAATTCCTCTTTGATAAGCATCTTGCAAAAACAAATGTCCGTCTTTTTGGTTTCCGTGAAAAGCAAAGAAAATTCCGTGAATTGGATTGACAATCATGCGCGAATCAAAGAAAATTTGACTGATGATTTCGTCTCCATTTCCAATCAAAGTACCGTTGATGATACTTGCAATTTGATTTAGATTATAAGTTTTCAACTTTATGTTTGTTATGTTCTTCCCAGAAAGCAACTCGGCTTAATGGTTCGTATTCTAATACTTCGCCAAGCTCTACAAGGCGATCACTGTCAATTTTTCGGTGCGAATAATTGGCTAAATTTCCTGTACGAACGCAGATTGCATGCACTTTTGTTACATACTCGGCAGTCGCCATTAAATTGGGCATTGGACCAAAAGGACGACCTTTAAAATCCATATCCAAACCAGCAACAATAACGCGTTTACCTTCATTGGCCAATTGATTGGCTACGTCTACAATTCCGTCATCAAAAAATTGTGCTTCATCAATTCCTACCACATCGCAATCATCAGCCAATAATAAAATTGCTGAAGAATACTCAACAGGTGTTGATGTAATAGAATTTTGATTGTGTGAAACGACTTCGCGGTCCGCATAACGCGTATCTATCGTAGGTTTGAAGATTTCGACACGTTGTTTGGCAAATTCGGCACGTTTTAGACGGCGTATAAGTTCTTCGGTTTTACCAGAAAACATTGAGCCACAGATGACTTCTATCCATCCACTTTTTTTGTTATGATTAAAGGTATTTTCGAGGAACATAGTTCAAATAATTTAGATTAAAATGTGAGAACAAATTTACGGAATAAATTAGATGAGTTGAGTAAAAAAATATATGAAGATTATTTTAAAGGAAAATGAGAAAACATAAGTTATGTAACATTATATTATTTAATTTGTATTCAAAAGTTTATAAAAATTAATATTTTTACCTTTTATATTATTTAGCTATTTATCACAGATAGCTTATTTAACTTATACTAATGAAAACCAAATTATTAAAAAAAATTTATACATTATTAGTCTTTTTTGACTATGGATTATTAAGTTTCTTGTTCTTTTATTTTTTAAGATTGAAATATAAATATATTAATAATGTTACTTTGAAAATTGAATCATGGACAATAGAAGATTTATTAATAACTCATTTCAAAGTTTTTATTTTAATCTTATTAGCTTGGGGGTGGTTAGCTAGTAAAACAAAATTTTATAAAGAAATATCTTCAAAAAATTTTGGTAAATATAAAAGGTATTTAAATCAGGTAAGTATATTTTCAATTATAGTTTATGCTATTTCAGGAATAAAAGAAGAACCTTTATTTTCGAATAGAATGACTTTAGATTTTTTGTTATATTTTTTTATTTTTTCATTTATTTTTCGATTTTTCATTATTTCTGTTTATAATTATCTTTTAAAAAATGGATATTATGTATCTAATGTCTGTATACTAGGAATTAATAATAATACTGAGGTTTTTATGGAGACTATAAACTCTAAGTTAGGTCAAAATTTTAAAGGGTTGATTTCTAGAAAAAAATATACAAATATTTTGTATCCATCATTTGAAATAGATTCAATTGATTTTGATGATTTTATAAAAATAAATAGTATTGATACAATTTATTTATCGCAAATGTCAGATTTAGGGGATACAATGATTGATCAACTTATTTTATATTGTCAAAAGAATCATCTTAGTTTTTTTTTAATTCCTAACTCTAAATATGGAAATGTAACAAGATTAGAAATAAAATACCTTGATACACTACCTGTGCTAAAAGTAAGAATGTTTCCTTTAGATTTATCCTATAATCAATTAATTAAGAATATACTAGATAAAACATTTTCACTACTTTTCTGTATTGTATTTCTAAGTTGGTTATTTCCTTTGATAAGTATCTTAATTTTATTAGACTCTAAAGGGTCAGTTATTTTTAAACAAAAAAGAAATGGATTAAATGGAAAAGAGTTTGATTGTTATAAATTTAGAACAATGAGGACAACAGGAACAAACTCTATAATAGAAACAAAAAGAAATGATAATAGAGTAACTAAAATGGGTAAATTTCTAAGAAGAACAAGCTTGGATGAAATTCCTCAATTTATAAATGTTTTAAAAGGAGACATGTCTGTGGTAGGACCTAGACCACATATGATTGTTCAAGATACATACTATAAAGAAGTTATTGAAAAATATTATTTAAGACATTATGTAAAACCAGGTATTACTGGATTAGCACAAATTAGAGGTTATAGAGGTGCAATTGATTCTGATGAAGATATGGAAAAAAGAATCTCAGCAGATGCATTCTACGTTAGAAATTGGACTTTATATCTTGATATAAAAATTATTGTGCAAACAGGTTTATTAATGATTAAAGGAGATGATAACGCAATTTAATCTTTTAAGGAATCAATATAATACTTAATTAATTTATCTAAATTTTTTTCTTGATTAAATAAATCTTTTACTCTTTTGTAAGAAGCTTCCCCCATTTCTTCTTTTGATAATATTGTTTTTTTGATAGAGTTATTAAATTGATCAATTGTGGAACAAATATACCCATTTACACCTTCTTTAACTGTAATTAAGTTACTTTCAATATTATTTGTTATTATAGGCTTTTTTAAAGCCATTGCTTCAAGAATATTGAAAGGAAGTCCTTCCCATAAGGAAGTAGATAGGAATATATCAAAGGAATTAAGAATATCTATACATTCATCATATTTTTTCCATCCAGTAATAGAAATATTAGGAGAATTTAGTTCATGTTTTAAATCACCATCTCCAATCCAAAAGAACTCATAATTAGGGAATTCTTTTGCTATTAAATTAAATAATCTTGGATTCTTTTGAATAGAAATTCGTCCAGAATTACCTATTCTAATCTTAGAGCTTTTATTAGAATTAAAACTCTTATTATCAAAATAAGAAAGGTTAACACCATTTAAAATCAGACAAGCACGATTATTATCAATTTTAGAAGCAATTCTAAATTCATGATCCCCACAAGCAATTATTTGTACAGGGAAAAAAAATTGAGAGAATTTTTCTATTTGGTAGAAAAGTTTTTGTTTAAATTCAGATATATCCTCTCTTAAAAAAGAGTATCCATGAGGAGTATAAAAAACTTTGTTTTTTAAACGAAAAGCAGCTAGTCTCCCTAAAACTCCTGCTTTGGATGAATGTATATGAATTAAATCTGGAGCTATTTCTTTTATTTTTTTTCTTATATTAAAGATTGATTTTAAATCTTCTTTTGGAGAAATTTCACGTTTCATGGAAATTTGATGAAAAAAAATTTTAGACGAAAAATCACTTGAAATTTGATCAAATTTAGTTTCTCCTCTATCTCCACTATATATAATATGAATTTCAAAACGTTCATCATTTTCTAAATAATTACATATTTGTTTGATATATGTATATACTCCACTTACAAATGTTTCTGAAATATGTAATAATTTAATTTTTTCCATAGCGCAAATATAGTAATTTTGACAATAAACTTAATAAATGAAAACAGCTTTCGTTTTTGGAGGATCAGGCTATATAGCCTTTTTTTTAATTAATAAATTAATTGAAGAACATAAGTTTGATAAAATTATTTTATTTGATATAAAAAAACCTCTATATTTTAATTCAACTTTACATAATAGTGTTGAATATATATATTGTGATGTTAGAAATAAGATAGAGTATTTAATAGATTTCAACATAAATACAGAAGAATCATGGATTTATAATTTTGCAGCAATACACAGAGAACCAGGCCATGATAGGAAAGAATATTTTGATACTAATATTAATGGTGCTGAAAATATAAATGAGTTTGCAGAAAGATTGAATGTTAAGAATATATTTTTTACAAGTAGTATTGCACCTTATGGAAAATCTAAAAATGTTTGTACAGAAGAGTCGATGATTTATGCTGAAACTCCTTACGGAATTTCTAAAGGTTTAGCTGAAAAAATTCATCAAATTTGGTTAGCAAAATCTATTGATAGGAGATTAATTATAGTAAGACCGAGTGTTATTTATGGACCTCATGATCCAGGAAATATATATAGAACAATAAAGGCCCTTAAGAAAGGTGCATTTATGCTTCCAAATGGAGGTAATATTATTAAAGCATACGGTTATGTATTTGGTTTAATTGAAAGTATTTTGTTTACTATGAATCAAAATGAGAGATTAATTATTTATAATTATGCTGAAAATCCTATTCATAATTTAAAAGAGATGATAGAGATAATAAAAAAAGAATTAGGTTATAAGAAACCAACGTTTAGTATCCCTGTTAGTTTTTTAGTTATTGTTGCGGGAATACTACAAATTGGATTTAAGATGATTGGAAAAAAATCAGATATACATCCTGTAAGAGTAAAAAAAGCTGCATTTCCTACTAATATAAAACCAAATTATTTGATAGATAAAGGATTTAAATTCAATTACGGACTTAAAGAGTCTTTAAGACATTGGAAAAGTATAGCTCCTAAAGATTTTGATTAATCGAAATAAAAGAAACGAATATATTATAATATATTCGTTTCTTTTATAATATATAGGGGTCTATCTAATACATTATTATTTATTCTACTGATATATTCACCAATAATTCCGACAGAAACTAATTGAACACTTCCTATAAACATAGAGCTAATAATTAATGATGTCCATCCTGTAATTGTTTCTTTTAGAATAAAATGAGAAAAAATTGCATATAAGATAATAAGTAAAGAAAAAAAAGATAAAAAAATTCCAGTTCTAGTAACAAATGTTAAAGGTTTATCTGAAAAACTAGTAATACCATCTATAGCAAAACTTAACATTTTACTTAATGGATATCCTGATTTTCCATATTTTCTTTTATCTCGGTTAAAATATACAGCAGTTTGATTAAATCCAATCCAAGATATTTGTCCTCTTAAGAATTTATTTTTTTCAGGCATTTGTTTTAAACATTCGACAATTTTTTTATCAATAAGTCTAAAGTCACCTGTATCTAAAGGAATATCTATAGAAGTTAACGAGCTTAATGTACGATAAAAAAATTTCGCTGATATTTTTTTAAATAAACTTTCACCTTCTCTATTTTCTCTCTTAGCGTAAACTACCTCGAAACCTTCTTTATGTTTTTTATAAAGCTCTGGAATTAATTCGGGAGGATCTTGTAGGTCTCCATCAATAATTACTACAGCATCACCTTTACAATTATCTAATCCTGCACTTACTGCAATCTGATGTCCAAAGTTTCTACTAAAATTAATATAAAAAGATTTTTTATGACTACTAGCTATTGATTGTAACTGAAAGATTGAATTATCCTTACTTCCATCATTCACAAAAATAATTTCATAATCATCTGTTATTACTTCGGCTGATTTGATTATCCTTCTGTGTAATTCAGGTATTATCTTTTCTTCGTTATAAATAGGAACAATTATTGATAGTTTCATTTATTTTATATTTATTATTTTGTATATTTTTATTCCCCAATGTTGCCAATCTGTTTGATTGTCTTCTAAGATTTCAGTAGAATATTTATTTTCAATATTGCTTTTGATTTCTCCAGATTGTCCAACAACAACAATATCTCCAGGAATTAAAGAGTTCCAATCCTTAAGTTTTATATTGAAATTATAATCTTTGTTTAATTGATTGATATAAAACATAGCATTGTATTGAGGAATATCTGCACAATAAAATAAATTATTATCAATAATTCTTTCCCCATATCTAACTTCTTGAAAAAAAAGAGATAAAAGATTCATATTTCGTTGATACTCATCTTGATTAGATGTAATTTTATTATATATATTATAATATGAAAAAGAACTAATTGTAAAACAAGATAACACTAATGAATACATCAATATTTTTTCAAACCTCTTGTTGTTTAAATACACATATATTGTATATACTCCTAAACCAATAATTAATGAAAATAATGGAAACCAAGGTGTATCATACCATTCATACTTTGTAGAAGCTTTTGTTAAAACTAGATAGTGTATTATAATTAATGAAGCTATATATAGAGAGAGTTTTAAAATTTTTTTATTGGGATTAAATAATGATATAATAAAACAAATAGGCAAAAAATAAATCCAATTTTTAAAGCGATCTACATCATTAAATAAATTCTCAAAATAATAAAAAGTGTTTTTTTCTTCTAAACCATCAAGTGTAGTGTTTAACCTTCCTCCAAGTTCATTTTCATATACAGCTTTTATATATCCAGGATTAAGAATCTCTCTTATTGAATAATATGATATGACTATAAATAAGAAAATAAAAATTGCGTAATAAAAATGCTTGTTCTTTAATAATTTGAATAATTGCTTTGTAAATATTATTAATATTAAATAAGCAGGAGTAAACAAAAGTCCAGCAATACCTTTTGTTAGAACAGATAAACTTAAAGAAACAAAAAAAATGTATAACCATTTATTTTGTTTTGTTTCAGTAAATAGAAAAATACTTAACGAAGATATTGTTACGAAAAGAGTTAATAAAGTATCATAATCTCCTGTTCGAGCTCCATGTATAGCTATATAACCATTGGTAGTAATTAATACAGTACTAACAAAGATAGATATCCATTCATTATTTAAAATTTTTTTTGAAAATACATATAATAGGATGCAAGTTAATAAAGCACTTATTATTGTAGGAATACGAATTGCGAGTTCATTAACTCCAACTAAATACATAAAGAAAGTTTGTAACCATATTAATAATGGAGGCTTAGTATTCCACATATCAGGTTCTCCGTTATAGTGTGTTACAATAAAATTATTGTTGTAATACATTTCTAATGCATTTAAAGAATTTCTTCCTTCATCCCAAAGAAAAATAGGATCTTTATTAATGTTAATTAAAGTTATAGGAAGTATTATAAATAAAAGTAATAAAAAGTGTTTCCAAGATATTTTAATATCCATAATTGTAAAGTGAATTAATTCTAATAATTTGATTTTATAAATAATATAAGTAGTAATAAACTCGTATAGTTATTAAATATTGTTGATACTAAGTGTATTTATTCTCTTTAAGGATATGATATAGTAAATTATAAATAAATAACAACCTAGTTGTCTATGAAATACATTTTCAACCGAAAAAAATAAAATAAAAGAAACAATTATACTGAATGAAATAAAGTTACCTTTAGTTATTAATAGAGACATTATACAAAAAGTTGTGAAAATAAAGAGGGCTATATATCCTCCAAATAATAAATAATCATAAAATTGAGAGTGAGTATTAAATTTTTCATTTATAAAGTAATCTTTTTTTTCTTTTTTATTAATTATTTGCTCATAATTAATGACTAAATAATCTTCTATTAATTGATAATTTCCATATCCAATAATATTGTTAAAGTCTTGATTATTTTTAATATTATATACACTTTTCCAAATTACAAATCGAGGTTCTTGATCAATTAAGATTTCTAAATTATCATAATTAAGTCTTTCTTTTACATTCGGATTAGAGAGCACGAGAAAAGTTAAACCTAATGTAGCTAAAGCTCCTATTATAGACTTATTTACAAAATTTAAATTTAAATAAAAGATAATGTAGATAAGGGTAATAATTATAAAGCTAATAATAGATAATCTTGCAGAAATTAAAACTAAAAAAGCAAACATGAAGAGTATAATAATACTATAAATTATTTTTAATCTTTTTTGAAAAGAATTCAGAGTAAATTTAAAACATAATAGAATATTTAAAAGTACATAAAAACCTAAGTAAGGTCGATGAATTTTCAGAATATGCACCATTTCTCCTTCATTTGCAAAAGGAATAAAACTATTTTTATAATAAAATAAAGATGTTCTTATTACACAGATCAATACATAAAAGGCACAACTTATTATAGATATTTTTTCAATTCTATTGATAGGAAGATCCTTCTTTGTATAGATTAATAGACTTCCGATTAATAGAATTGGTAAAAATTTCCATAAACTTTTATTTGCGTCATATGATCCTTGAAATAAACCTATTATTGAGATGTAAAATAGAAAAAAAATAAAAATATAAAGAATATTATTTGATTTGTAAGATTCATTATTTAAAAAATATTCGATTATTGAAGTAGCACAAAAAATAGCAAAAAGAAGGTTACTTAATGCTGATGAAAATGGAAGAATGAGCACTAAACATACTAATGAATATGAATTAAAAATTTTTATAGTTTTTATCATTTTAAAATTATTTTTTTTAAAAAAATCACAAAACGATTTGGAGTATATAAAAGAATATAGCTTTTTAATAAACCTAATATGGAAACATATGAAAAAGTAAAATTCTCTTTAAGAATTCTAACTTTACTTTTTATTTGTCTATTTCTATTTTGTATAGAAATTCCTTTAGTATTAATTTCAATAATTACTAAAACTTGATCAATGTTTTTCCCCTTGTATTTCTTTAAAATATTAGTAAAAAAAGCAAAATCTTCTGCAGCCTTATAATCTGTAGGATACTTTCCTACTTCTTTTATAATATCAGCTTTGAACATTACACTTGGATGAATGAAAGAACATTTAGATTTCATTTCTTTTCTAATTTCTTTATCAATTATAGCAGGTTTAATGTTAAAAAGAAAATTTTTATTTTCATCGACTGCTTTTACATAACTACCTACTAAAGCATAATCGTTATTCTTATTAAGAAATTCTTCTTGTATTTTAAAACGGTTTTCAACACATAAATCACCACAATCTAGTCTAGAAATATATTTATATTTTTTTTCTAGAGCATAGTCTATTGCATCATTTAGAACATATTCAATGCCTCTGTTTCTTATACAATATTGAAAATGTATATCACCTTTGAATTTTTTAGAATTTAAAACTTTAGTTTCTTGTATATTCTGCTGATTACTACCATCATCGATAATCAAGACATCTAATTTTTCATTTTGACCTATCGATTTGATTGAATTAATTAACCCTTGAGGATTATTATAATGTGGAATGATTAATAAATTTTTATTCATTCTTTTGATAATTAATTTTTTGTTGTAAGTATATTAGTATTACAAAATTTAACCAAACACCATAAACTCTAAAAGTATCAATTTGTAACCAATTAATATATAAGCCTATTAGAGAAATAGAAATAGAAATAGATAAAACTCGGGTATGAAAATTATTTGACTTCAAAAATCTGTAGCATAAATGCAAACTATAAATAATTATTGATAACCAACAAATAAAGCCTAAAATACCCATTTCTGCTAAAATTCTTGTATAAATATTATATCCAGGAGGGAATGAAGGTTCTTTTTTATTATTGTATAGTTCTTTAAATTCCCAATTGTTAACTGTAGACCATCTAGGATAATGAAATCTTGAATAGTAAGCTTGTTGCCCAAAACCTACTCCAAAAATAGGATTTTCCTTAAATACTTGTAAAGATGCATATTGCATTCCAAATCTTGTTTTATTGGAAACATCAGTTTTGAGGTTACTAACGAAATCTAGACGTTCTATTTTTTCATTAATGGAATAAATTATTTTTTCGGCATTAAATGTCAAAAGAGATAAAACAGTTATTAATGAACTAAAAAATAAAATACTTAGTTGTTTACGATAGATGTTATTTTTATACAGATATAAAATAAATAAAATAAATATAGAAAATACAACAAGAAGGCCTGTTCTTGATCCCGAAAAGAATGTAAGAATTAATACTAAAATAGAAGGGGAAATTTTTTTTATTAAATTATTTTCCGTTAATACATAGCTGAACATCCAGCCAGATATAGTAATTAAATATATAGCATAAAAAGGAGGTTCATAAGCAAAAGTTGATATTCTACCCCCGCTATGATAAACTGGTTTAATAAAAGGGATAACATAACCTATAAAGTCAGTTATTAATCTTGCAGGATATATACCAAAATATGAATATAGAATTTCAAAGAAACCATATAAAGAAGAAAATAATAACGAACAGAAAAAAATTCTACGGATGGTTATAAAAACTTTTTTTACAGACCAATTTGAAATAACTCTCCAAAAAAAAGGAATGAAAATAAAGAAAGGTATTGATAAAGCAAATAATTGTCTTATTAATCTATTCAGGCCACTTGTTTTTTTGAAATAACTATTATAAATATTATCGATATTAATTAATGAGCAAATAATTGCTATAAAAAAAAATAATATTAATAACCTATAAAAGGTACTATTGACAGGAATATTTAATTTTCCTGTTTTTATTACTTCTAATAACATTAGAAAACCTCCTAAAATAAAAAAATGAGCACCAATTTCTCTTGTATATTCTCCAAGAAAAGGAAATATTTCTATTTGATTAAAAGAAAATAGGAACAATCCTATAGAAAATATCACTAAATATAATCTCTCCAAATTATTCATTGTAAAATGCTTTGTTTTTTAAAATAAGTAAATGTTGGGCAAATGTTCGTATAAACCATAAGAATATTAATGATAATAAAACAATGTTGATTGATACACTATTTAAGAAAATTAAAGTTGTAATGATCAATATTGTGCTAATAATCAATATTATATTGAAGTATTTTAACATCTTTAAATTTGTAGAAACTTCAAATGCAGGACTTATAACCGCTGAGTATAATCTTGTTATTCCTAAAATAATTAAAAGAAACATTTCATATTTGTATTTGAAAAACTTAAATGTCAAAATATTAAACTCTTCAATGAAAAATATTATCATCAATAAAAAAGAACCGAGTATAACACCTAGCAACAGGGATAAATAAACATTTTTGAAAAGAGTATTCAACTCGATGCCTTCCTTATATTTGACTAATTGTTTAAAACCTATATAATTTTGTAAAATTCCATAAGGAGCAATTAAAAAATTGCTTAAGAAGAAATATATTCCAACAGCTTCTAATCCATTTTTTTGTTCAATTATAAATCTGTCTCCAAAAGTTATTATAGAAAAGGATGTAATAGAAATAAAGAAAAATAAAAACGATTTAAGTATAGTTTTTTTATTAATAGATGAAGTATAACAAAATTTAAATTGCTTTATAGTATTTAAAATAATAATAGCAGTACATCCTATTATTAAAAAACATAATATATTAATTAATGATACTATAGAGTCTATTTTAAAAAACAAAAAATAAATACTAATTATTAAAAGTATAAATTTCCAATAATTTGCTATTAATTGAGCAATTTCAAATAGTCCTTTTAACCTTAGAATACTAAAAATAGGCATGCTAATAATTAAACAATAGGATGCAAAATAGAGTAAAATATTAGAATAAGATTTTAGATAAAATGAGTTGAATACTGTGTAGTATAATATGCTAGTTAATAATGAGACTAAAATAATTATTATTAAATTGATTCTAGGTGTCTGTATTATTCCTTTTTTTGTTACAAATGAATATCTTAAAAAAACTTGCTCGAAACCTAGTATACCATAGACATATATTAAGGAAAAATATGTTACTATTAATGAATATATTCCATAGTTAATATCATTTAATACTGTTTTAAATATGATATTAGAAATAAAGAAACACCCAGCTCCTAAAATAATTATTAATAGAGATGAGTGTGTTTTTAATAAATTTTTAAAATAATTAAACTTAATCATTTTTTTAATTACGCAATTAGAAAGCGGTATTTAAAACTTTTTGTAATTCAAGGATAAAATTGTGAGTTGTTGTTAAAAAAGGATCATAATTTTCCCCCTTCGAACTTAAACTTAATTTATTATTTGAATCGTTGTAATTAATAAATTCATTTGGTTGAAAATACTTTGTTAACTCATCGCCAAAAATGTAAAATTCTCGACCTTGATCAGCAATTTTAATAAAATTTATTTTAATTTCTTTTTGATCTTTATTACTACTAATATCTAAACGTAAGTCAGTAGGAATTACATTTTCAGGAAATTTAAATTCTATATTTTGGTGACCTTCAACATCAGAAGAACCTGCATAAATTGTTTTCTCTTCTGTAAACCAGCCTATACTTTTATCTTTCCAAAAAACGATTAGCTCATCACTTTTATTGAAGTCAGCGTTTATTGTAAGAACTAACCCTGTATTAGAATTAGTTATTCTATCTTTATCGTTTGATACATTTGAAATAGTTTGACCATCTTTAGTTCTTGGCTTTTTATCCTCTCCACAACTTTGGAAAATAATAAAGGAACAGAATAATAATAAAGTTAAATTTTTCATGAATAAAATTATTTTTGTTTAGTAAATATTAATCTAATGAATAAAAATATACCTATAAATAGAATTGGTAAAATTATCTTCAATAAATTTCCCTTTGTTTCTGCTTGTACATTGAGAGATTCACTGATTTTCTTTATGATATTTGTAGACAACAATTCGTTTAATTTAATATATTCGTTTTCTTTTATAAGTTCTCTTTTTGTTATTAATAAATCATTAAGTTGATTATTATCATTGACATAAACCAAATTTTTACTTGCTTCTGATTTTGTTGAGTTTTCAACTTTTGAAAAAACAGCATCTATTTGTTTAATAGTACCATCATTTATTCCTAAACGTTGTTTTTCATTTTCTATTCTTATTAAACGAACTTGATTATAATATTCATTTTTATTAAGAAATTTTAATAATTTATCAATATTTGATGTTTGTATGGATGATTTTTTTGTCGTTAGAATAATTTGATGTGTTTTATAATTTTTACTTGTTTTTTCGTCATCAGCTACTTTATTAATATCGCCATCTTCAGCAAAAAGTTTAAGTAAATCAAAATTACTTTCGCTCTCGCCAGCAAACTGATAGATATTAGTAATAGGTTTTATCTCTATTTTATTGATATTAGGGGTAATACCAATTTTATTAAGAAAGACAGTGTCTTTATCAGAAATTTTAGAATTGATTAATTCAATCTCATTGTATAAATAATCTACACTACCATAATTTGGAGTTACAATTACTTTACTTTCATAGTTTTTTAATATTGGGTTTATAAAATAAGCAACTATTAAACCTAAAGCAGCTAATAAGATAATAAATAGAAAGTTTTTTTGTAAAAAAGTTCTAAATTTTTGTAGGAAATTTTTAAATAAAGCTCCAATTTCAATTTCTGAAGATTGTGAATTCATGAGTTAGTTTTATAAAAAGAATTTAGATTTTACATCTTTTTTTAGATGACAACGAAAATATTGATTTTTTATTTCATTTTTACAATAATAATTATAAAAAAACCTCTTATAAACTTATAAGAGGTTTTTCGAATTACTTCGAAAATATATTTTATACAATATAAGATAAATTATCTTTCGTATCTTTTTTCATTTTCGGTTCCAAAGCTAGCGATTTTATATAACCACCATCCCATCAATGCGCATCCGATGAATGTAAATAACCATCCAAAGATAACACCAATTGGAGATAATAAGTTTTCAAAAGTCCATTTGAAAATATCACCAATCGCAAAAAATAAATCAGTTATAACTCCCATATTCTAGTTTATTGCTTAATTTGCATCAAAGTTAATAAAATGTTGGTTAATCTACTTGACAAAAGGAATTTTTTTATACAGATTTTTATCATTGTGCTGTTTACATTGCTTGGAGCAACGAATTTTAACAGTATTGATCTGAGTAATTTAGAAAAATTAGGCGTAGTCCTGACGATTTTGACGATTGCTTTTGTAGGGTATATCGACAATACAAATGATTTAATTTCGACTTCTTCCTACCCAACTTTTACTTACATTTTGTGGATAATGCCTTTTATTGCAGGTTTATCAGATTATAGAATTGCTGGAAGTTTGTTGCTTGTGACTTATGTAACAGTGCAATTACTCTATTTTGAGTCCGAAAAAAACGATACGTACAATGCTTTTGATATAGGCGTTTTCATGAGTTTTGCAATACTATTAAGTCCGCCACTTATTTTCTTAGGAATTGTAGTTTTCACTTATTTCTTAACTTTAAGAGTTGTAGAACCAAAAATTCCTATTCTTGGTTTTCTAGGATTTATTCTTCCAATATTAATCGTTGCTCAAGTTAGTTTTCTGCTCGATTATTACTTTATGTTCGATTTTTATAAAGAACAATTAATGTTTACAATGGTACATTTCGAATGGAAACAATTGTTTTTAGTTCCAATTGCAATTATTCTAATTTATTCAATTATCAATCATTTCAAGAATGTGAATAAATTGACAGCACAAAAGAAACGTATCTTTTTGTTGATGCATTTTATGTTTGGAACAATGCTGATTACGTATATTCTTTACGGAGGAAATAACGATGCTTATCTTGCTTTTTTAGGTTTTAGCATTATGTTGATGTTGACAAGATACTTTAGCGAAAGCAAACCCAAAATAGAATGGCTAAAAGAGGCATTTCTTTGGGTTTTTATGATTTGCTTGCTAATTTATAATTTTTATGATAGAATCCCGAGATTCTTCTCCTTGATTACGGAGGTAAGTTTTTAATTCGAATTCTTTTCCATCAAAAACACCATAAGTAAAGTAGTTAATCCAATCGCCAAGATTGATGTGACGTGCTTTGCCTATAGCAATTTCCATTGGTAAATGTCGATGTCCGTAAACTAGATAATCGTAGTATTTTCGATGCAATTGTTTACGGCTATACATGATTAACCATTCGTTGTCAACGCCCAAAAAATTAACATCTTCGTCTCCTGAAATCATTTTATTTTTTCGCGAAGCTGTAATTCCCAACCACATTGCCAAATCGGGATGAAGTAGATAAAAAAGGAATTGACAAACTTTGTTTGTAAAAACCATTTTCATGCGTTTGTAGCCTTTATCACCAGGTCCTTTTCCATCTCCATGTACAATAAAAAATTCTTTTCCATTGATGATAAAATCCTGCTTATCTCGGAAAACAATCGCATTGATTTGTTCTTCCAAATAATCTTTCATCCATAAATCATGGTTTCCAACAAAGAAATAAATTGGAATTCCACGATCAGAAATTTCGGCTAATTTTCCTAAAACACGCACAAATCCTTTCGGAACAACGTGTTTATATTCGAACCAAAAATCGAATAAATCGCCAATCAAAAATAAAACACCACAATCGTCTTTTATTTCGTCAAGCCATTTTACAAACAATTTTTCGCGCACCAAACTATCTTTTTCATTCGGAGCACCAAAATGATGATCCGAAGAAAAATAGGCTTTTTTACCAGCTTCTAACTGAATGTTTATTGGTTGTCCTCCGCTAACCATTCTGCATAAGAATTTTCAGTTTCGTGTAATTTCAAAGCAACCAAATCAATATTCGTTGGTAAAAGAGGTTTGATTTTATCCACAATCCATAAAATCATATTTTCAGCAGACGGTTGATAATCTGTAAAAACAACATTATGTCCTTCTGCTAATAATTTTTCTCCTAATGTTTTGTGAGGCGAATTTTCGTTCAATAAAATTGCGTGATCAAAAAGATTAACAATTTCTTTGTTCACAATTTTTTTCAAATCTCCAAAATCCATCACCATTCCAAGTTTCACATCGTTGGTGTCCTCAGAAGGTGTTCCTTTCACAGTTACAAATAATTTGTACGAATGTCCATGTATATTTTTACACTTTCCGTCATAACCATGCAAAGCATGTGCAGTTTCGAACGTAAAAGCTTTTGTAAGTCGAATGATTTTCATTAAATTTAGTACTAAACTTTAATTTGCAAAGGTAATGGAAATCAAAACAATCGTAAATTCTTTGGTTGATTTATTTTTTCCGATGCGTTGTTTGGATTGTCAAGACGTCATTCAACCTTCGCAATTTCTGTGTGTTTCGTGCTCAACAAAACTTGTTTTCACGCATTTTAATTTTGATCAAAATAATCGCGCTTATGATAAATTGAGAAATTATTGCGAGGTCGAAAATGCATTTTCTTTGTTAGAATTTAAACATCATAATACCACGCAAGCCATTTTGCATGAAATGAAATATAGGAATCGCTCAGAAATTGGAATTGATTTAGCGCAGATGATTAAATTTGATTTGAGTGATTATAACGGAATTATTCCGATTCCTTTGCATCCAAAACGATTGAAAACAAGAGGCTACAATCAAGTAGAAGATTTTGCACGAACGTTGGCAGAAATCAACCAGATTAATTATTTTTCGGATGGATTAATCCGAACAAAATACAATTCATCTCAAGTAAATGAAGACAAAAAACATCGATTGGAAAATATGAAAGATGCGTTTGAAATCAATCCAAATCTTAAGTCTGGACATTATATTTTGATTGATGATGTGTTAACAACTGGCGCAACGATTGCATCAGCAATAAAAAAGTTTAATCTTTCAGAAAATTTTAAGATAAGTGTAATTACCATTGCTTGTGCTTAATAACAAGCTTTTTCTTAACTTGCGCCCATGAATAAGACGACACGTTTTTCGCTTTTGATGTTAACCATTTTGACGGTTATTTCTTGTGCAAGACAAGGTTCACCAACGGGAGGGCCTAAAGATGAAACTCCTCCAGTTTTCCTAAAAGCTGATCCAGATACGTTGGCAACAAATATAGATGTCAATTTGCAAGAGGCAATAATCAACTTTGATGAGTATATTCTTCTAAAAGAGTACAGCAAAAATGTTGTTGTTTCGCCATCGTTTCAAATTCCGCCAATTGTGACGCCGCAAGCTTTAGCGAAGAAATATATTTCGATTAAATTTCAAGAACCATTGTTGCCAAATACGACATATAGTTTCAACTTTGGTGATGCGATTCAAGATTTTAACGAAAATAATAAGTTGTCAAACTTTCAATATGTTTTTTCGACAGGTAGTTTTATTGATTCGTTGAAGGTGACCGGTCGTGTAAATGCGTCTTATGATTTCAAATTGCCAGAGAAGATATTGGTTGGGCTATATAAAGTAGATAGTACATACAAAGACAGTATTATTCTGCAAAAGAAACCTTATTACATTGCAAGAGCCAATGATAAAGGAGAATATCAATTAAATTATTTGGCTTCGGGTAAATATAAATTGATTGCTTTCGAGGATAAGGTAGAAAATGTGATGTACGATTATGGGAAAGAGCGTTTGGCTTTTCATAACGAACCAATTGAGCTGAATGCGAATCAACAAATTAATTTGAATTTATTCAATCAAAAACCAGCTTATCGTAAGCCTGAAGCGAGTTTTAAACAAGAAGGTTTAATTGTTTTTAAAACGACAGGATCAACGGATGATGTAACGATAACGCCGGTTGGGAAAGAATTTAAAACAGCTTACATTCAGAAGTTTCCAAAACAAGATTCGATTAATTTTTGGTTCAATCCAAAGGTGGATACAATTGTAGGAAGAAGTGCAAAATTGAATTTCAAGGTTCAACATAAAGATCAAATTGATGAAGTAAGTGCATTATATTCAAAATCGAATACAGAACGAAAATTAGAATTTAAAGCATTAAATGATCAAAAATTAGCGCCAAATAAACCATTTAAAGTTCAGGCAAATGCACCAATAAAATCATTGGATTTATCTAAAATTTATGTGTTTAAGGATACAGTTTCAATTCCATTCAAAGTTTCGATTGATACAGTGAATGCGCAGAACTTGAATTTTGCTTTTGATAAAAATTTAGATGAAAAATTTGAAGTTAATATTTATCCAAATGCGTTGACAGATGTGTTAGGAGAGAAGAATGACACGCTTGCTTATCCAATAAAAATGGGAACGCGTGGTGATTTTGGATATTTAAAATTAACGCTTCAAAACACTCCAAATAAACCATTTATCTTACAATTTCTAAAAACAGATAAAGATTATACAGTTTTGGAAGAGTTGTATAATCCAGCAAATAAAAACTATTTCGAATTCAACTTTATTGAACCAGGAGAATATTTGTTCCGTTTATTGGTTGATGAAAACGAAAATGGAAAATGGGATACAGGCGATTATTTATCAGGTAAACAGCCCGAACCAATTTATTTGTATCCAGAGCCAATCAAAATTAGAGCGATGTGGGATGCAACCGAAACATGGGTTTTAGGAGAGGCAAATCAACCGGTTTCTTTACCAAATGATGACAAAGATTCGGACAAAAATAGAATACGTCGAGGAGAATTGAAAGAAGGCGAGGAGCGCCAAAATCCACGAACAACAAATAAGAAATCAGAGGAATAGTTCTCTGATTTTTTTATTTAATCAATACGTAAATCTTTTGTAATACTTGCGTATGGTTGTATATCATAAACAGGACAGCCTATTCTGTCCAAAATAATACTTCCTATAATTAAATATACTTGATATTGAGTTTTAGGTGAATTGTTATCAAAAAGATGTTTACAATTTGTAATTAATATTGCATTGATAAACTCTTCAACAGTAAGTTCTTCCCATTTTATAAAATGATAATCTAAGAAAACATATTTTAATAGATTCGTGAAATTTTTAATTTTTAGATTTAAAAAATCACTTAACTTTTGGAAGTTATTTACTTGTAAGTAATTAGATATTTTATCCGTTAGTTGAATATGATGTCCAAAGTAATTTTGAAACGTTATGTAAAGTGAATCAAGTTCTTCTTTGTTTTCGGAAGTAACATCAATCATTTGACAAATTAGGTTTGAAACTTCTCCAACTCGACTTACTTTTTGAATATCTTCATCTTTAAAATGAATTTTGAAATGATTTTCAAATTCCATGATTAATTCAACAGTATCTAATCCCATATTTCTAACTTTCTGGAGCCAAATATATAAAAGGTGAAAGAGGAATGTTTCTTAAAATAGAATAAACCAAAAGGAAAATTAAGAAATTTCTTGCAAAACTTGTGGGAAGATGTAATTTGCCTGACATTGGTTTGCCTAAAAAAATATTTCCAATAATAGCATAATACAATTGTATACAAATGTAAAGTGCAAAAGGCAAAATAAGATTGTATCGTAACGATTGTAAAAAATGTCCGTGAACAAGTAAGGAAAAAGCACGTTGACCGCCACAGCCAGGACACCATAAACCTGTTATTTCATGAAACATACATTTGATAGAAAACGGACTTTGGTTGCTGTAATAACTATAAAAATAGACAATTACCAAAATGGGTAAAAGTGTTGATAGTCCATAAACCAAAATCCGTTTTATCATATGATTAATTTCCGTTAGAGCTTTCTAAAATACTTTTATATTGCTCCATATAAGCATCCATACCTCCTGTAATTAATATCACAACATTTATAATAACACCAATTACACCTAAGCCAATTGCAACGTAAGCTAATATTTTAGAATTTTTAGCTGCTTGTTCAGCTCCTGTAGAATCACCAATATTGTGTTTTGTATTCACTTGATTTGCAAAAACAATCGCGATAATACCCACAATAGTACCGATACAACAAGGAGAACAAAGACCTAAAATAGTTCCGATGATTGCTAAAACAAGGTTGTTTTCTGGTTTTGGTTTAATTTCTTCAAAAGAAGATTGTTGTGGTTGATTAAAATCTTGATTAGATTGGCTAGAATAATCCATAATAATGTTTTTTTAGTTTCGAATAAAAATAGAAAAAATGTTTAAATAAATTTAATAAAATATTTAATATTCTATTGAAATAACATTCGATATAAATCTTCTACTTTTGATATTCTGACGATTCTAATTCCAAAATCTGTATCTTTTATTTTATTGTATTTTGAAACAAAAATTGCATCAAAACCTAGTTTTTCAGCTTCTGTAATGCGTTGTTCAACACGATTCACTGCTCTTATTTCTCCACTTAAACCAACTTCTCCTGCAAAACAACAATTGTCTGGAACAGCAGAATCTTCGCTTGATGAAAGAATTGCTGCAATAACAGCTAAATCAATCGCAGGATCATCCACTCGAATTCCGCCTGTAATATTCAAGAAAACATCTTTCATATTCAATCGGAAACCAGCGCGTTTTTCTAAAACAGCCAGCAACATATTCAATCGCTTGGCATCAAAACCAGTCGCAGTACGTTGTGGAGTTCCATAAACAGCAGTAGAAACTAAAGCTTGAATTTCAATCAACATCGGGCGAACACCTTCCAAAGTTGCTGCAATTGCATTTCCGCTTAGTAATTCATCTTTTTTGGTAATTAATACTTCTGACGGATTTGTGACTTCACGCAAACCCGCTCCTTGCATTTCATAAATTCCGATTTCTGCAGTCGAGCCAAAACGGTTTTTGTTTGCACGTAAAATTCGGTAAATATGGTTGCGATCGCCTTCAAATTGCAACACAACATCTACCATATGTTCCAAAATTTTTGGTCCAGCAATTACACCTTCTTTCGTAATATGACCAATTAAAATAATCGGTGTGTTGGTTTCTTTTGCGTATTGAATCAGCTCAAAAGTTGTTTCTCGAATTTGCGAAATACTTCCTGGAGATGATTCTACATAAGTGGTTTGAAGCGTTTGTACAGAATCGACAACAATCAGTTGAGGTTGAATTTCTTTGGCATGCGCAAATATTTTTTGCGTATTAGTTTCGGGTAAAATAAAACATTGATCCGATTCAATTCCGATTCGTTCGGCACGAAGTTTTACTTGCGAAACAGATTCTTCTCCAGATACATATAAGATTTTAATCGTATCTAACTTTAAGGCAACTTGCAACATCAATGTCGATTTTCCAACACCAGGTTCTCCACCAACCAAAATCACTGATCCAGGAACAATTCCACCACCTAAAACTCGGTCTAATTCTTGGTTTTTCGTTGAAATTCTTATTTCTCCTAATGGATTTATTTCGCGAATATTCAGGGCAAACGTTTTCTCTTTTTTGTCCGATTTATCTTTCCACGATTTTTTTTCGTCGCCTTTGTCTACAATTTCTTCAACAATGGTATTCCATTCGCCACAACTTTTGCATTGTCCCATCCATTGCGCGGTTTGCGTGCCACAGTTTTGGCAGAAATATGTAGTTTTTGTTTTAGCCATAGTTTCAAATTTAGACAAAAATAATGTTTTATCGCGACAAGATATGGAGTTATAAGTGTGAAAAATTTTAATACAACAACTAAAAAACATTAATAATAATTTACTTTTTTAACAAATTATCAACTTTAGATAAAGTTGAGTTAAATATTGATTTTCAATCATTTTCTCGATTATTTTTAATCATGTTTTAAAATGCCAATGAAAAGAACTTTACTTCTTAGCTTTTTTTATATTTTTTGTATTTCTGCCAATGCACAATCGACTTTAATTTCGGGGAAAATTATGGTAGATAATGCGGATGAAATCGTTAATCTTGATGATTTTGTAATCGAAAATTTAACGTCAAATGCACGAACAAAATCAAATGAAAAAGGTCTTTTTTCGATTCGAGTTCAGCCAAACGATGTTTTACTTTTTAAACAAATTGGAATTGAAGAACGTCAGCTTAAGATTTCTGAATCAATGATTAGAAAAGGTTTTATAGACGTTCATCTAAATGTTGAAGTGATAGAATTATCCGAAACGAAAATAAAACCGCTTAAAAAGAATTGGAAAGAAAATATTAGCAAAGAAGAAACGCAAAGCGAAAAAATCAATAAAAGTTTAGGTATTAATGAAGAATTTAAAAATGATATGGTGAAAGCCTATTTTGCTTCGGAATATCTTCGAAAATTAAGAGTTCCCATTCGTTATGAAAATGTGATGGGTTTGATAGAGCAATATTCGGACAAAGAAGTGCAGACGTATAAACATTTTCTGAAAAAGAAAAACCTTGATAAATATGATAAAATCATTCAGCTCAAAGATTATTTCACCGAATATTATTTTGAGCATGATTTGAAAATTCCAAAAGGAAATATTCTTGATTTTATTCATTATTGCTTTGTTGAGTTTAAGTTAGAACCACTTTTAAAAGCAAATAATTATGATAAAATCACTTTAATTTTCGAAGAACAAGCACCAAATTATCTTTCTACTATCAACCAAAAAACAATCGAACATGAGTAAATTTTTATTCTTTTTATTAATCATTTCATCAAGTTATCTTCAAGCACAAAGCACTTTAATTACAGGAAAAATTATTGTGGATGATGCAGAAGAAGTTATTGATTTGGAAGGAACTTCGATTGAAAATTTAACGACTAAAGTTAGAACCAAAGCAAATAATGTTGGCTTATTTTCGATAAATGTGAACTTGAATGATGAATTGATAATCAAACATACGGGAATTGAAGAAAGAAGATTGAAAGTTTCGGAAACTATGATTACAAAAGGTTTTGTGACGATTCATGTAAATATTGAAGTGATTGAATTGAAAGAAGCGAATATCTCGAAATTAGATAAAAATTCGCTCAAAAATTTGGGAAAAGAAAAATCATTTCAAGAAAAATTGAATGATGAAGCGGGTTTTACTTCTCTAGAATTTAAAGCGGAACTGAATCTTAAACATGATGAAGAAAGAGTCAATAGAACGATTAAACAGGTTGGAGGAGTTAATCTAAAAGGGGTATTTGATTTGTTCAAAAACCCAAAAAAACGAATGAAAAATCCAGGTCCAATAAAAGTTGTGAAAGAAGATCAATTATCGGCGTTGCATAAATTTTTTACGACATATTATTTTGTGAATGATTTGAAAATTCCAGAAGGAAAAATAAACGAGTTTTTAGATTATTGTTATTCAAATTTTGATTTTCCGAAATTGTTGCGAGATAATAATTTTGATGAAATTCTTTTTATAATTGAAGAACAAGCGCCGATTTATTTAGCAAAAATGAAGAAAAATGAGTAGAATAAATTACATTATATTATTGAATTTGTTGAGCGTTTTTACATTTGCGCAAACAACCTTGATTACTGGAAAAGTAGTGATTGATGATGGTGTTGCTGGGCAAGATGCGGTAGACAATATTTTGGTGACAAACGAATCGACGAATGCGAAAACGTTTACAAATGCGAGCGGAATGTTTTCAATTAAAGCTTCTGTGGGAGATGAATTGGTGATTACACATGATTTTTATATCGAACGAAAAATCAAAATTACATCGGATATTTTAGTAAAAGGAATGCTGACGATTCATTTGAATATTGAAACGATTGAACTAGCTGAAGCGCGAATTAATACATTAGATATAAATTTTAAGAATAACATCAAGTTAGAACACGGAAAAGTAGATGAATTGTATGATAATTTGAATTTGGGTTTTGATCCAAATTTGCGTTTCCGAAAGATAAATCCTAACATGACTTCTACAATTAATAATAATGGATTGTTGGATCCGTCGAATTGGATAGCAACTATTTCTGGACAAAAGAAGAAAGATAAAAAACAAAATGAATATTTCAAAAAGGTAGATAAAATCATAGATTTAGAGAATTATTTCACCATAAATTATTTCATCGAAACATTGAATATTCCCGAAAATAAAGTCACCGATTATGTGCGATATTGTTATGCGAATTTTGAATTAGAAAAACTTGTAAAAGAAAATAAATACGATAAAATCACAGAAATTTTAGAGGAACAAGCGCCTAAATATTTGGAAATGATAAAGAAATAAAATGTATATTTAATAAAACTTATTAGCTATGGAAGTACTTTTTGTATTGTTTGTTAATATTATTTTCTTTCTAATTATGAAAATAAGTTATAGAATAAATCCTTGGGAAATCAATAAAATGGTAAAGCTTTGGAATCGTAGTTTTGGAGGTATGTGATTATTGTGTAGAATCTCGTCGAATTCGTGCGATTTTGTAAATAGCAATCAATCCAAAACTAATCATCGATACAATTTGAGCTATATAAAGAATTAACCCAAAATAATCGCCAATAGCTCGTCCTTCGTGCTGATCTCCGCCTTTTGCTAAATAAACGGCCGAAAATGCAATCGACATAATATACGGATAAGCCAAACCTCCCGAAACAGGCAAAATCATTCCCAAAGATCCTGCAATCAATAGAAATAAACCTTCTGGTATACCAAAATTTTTGGTGTCTGGAAAAGCAAAGAAAACAAGGAAAGTCATTAGGAAATAACAAATCCAAAGTGCGAAAGAATAAAAGATGAATAAGCCTCTTTTTTCTAATTTCGAGATTGATTTTATACCTTCCCAAAGTCCAAATAGAAAGGTTTTGATTTTTTCAAAAAACTTTAATTGACTAATTTTTTTCCAGAAAATAGCGATTAATCCAATTCCTAAAACAAGAACTCCAATTGTGATGTAGTATTTTAAGAAAGAAGGTTCTGCTGTTGGTTGATGTGCTTTTTCTTTGTTTCCTAATTCTACAAATTTGATGAATGTTTCATAATTGAAAATAAGTGTTAAACCGAAAAATAATCCCAAAAATAAAACGTCAATTACACGCTCTAAAACTACTGTTCCGAAAGATTTCTCAAACGGGACTTTTTCCATTTTATAGAAACTTGTTGCACGAGCCACTTCGCCACTTCGAGGAATGGTCAAATTCATAAAATATGCAAATGCAATTGCCCAAAAACCAGATGAGGTTTGTGTGTTGTAGCCCATTGGCTTTAGAAGAAGATTCCAACGAGCGGCGCGTATCCAATACGTGAGAATACTGATTGCCATAGATGCAAAAATCCAAAAATAATTGGTTTGTTTTAAAACTTTTGCAACTCGTTCGAAATCAATTTGCTTCACTGTTACCACGACAAAAAATACGGCTAACAATGAAGCAGTGATTAAGAAGAGCGATTGTTTGATCTTACTCTTCATATAAATTATTGAAAATTAATTTCTTAATCTAAACGATTGTTCTCGTTAGGGAAAACAATTGTTGGTTCGTATGTTTTGGCTTCCTCAAACTCCATCATCGCATACGTAATGATGATAACTGTGTCACCAACTTGTACTTTACGCGCTGCAGGTCCATTCAGACAGATTTCGCCACTTCCACGTTTACCTTTTATAATATAAGTTTCAAATCGTTCGCCATTCTCTTGTACCACGATTTGTACTTTCTGACCCACAACCATATTGGCAGCATCTATCAAATCTTCGTCGATTGTAATACTTCCGATGTAGTTTAATTTTGCGTCTGTTACCTTAACTCTATGTATCTTAGAGTGAAAAACTTCTACCATCATAATCTTGCAAAGTTACACTGAACTTATAAATTTCAAAACCTGTTTCAATATTTTTCTATTGATTTGAGAAATTTATTATATTTAATTAAAACTGAATATTATCGATTAAACGTACATCACCTGCATAGGCAACGACAAATCCACGAATATTATAGGCCTCAGAAAAATGTTCGATAGACAACAAGGTTTCTTCATCTGTTATTTCAAAATATTCTAATTCGAAGGGTGAATTTTTGAATTCATTTTCGACGAAAGCTTTTACTTCAGCAACATCTTTTCCTTCATTTTTTAGCGTTACAGCTTGCGATAAAATTGAATAAATTTGAGGGGCATCCGAAGTTTGTTGCGTTGATAAACGTGCATTTCTTGAACTAAATGCTAAACCAGAATCTGCTCTATGAATTGGCATTGGAACAATTTCGACATCTAAATTTTCTTGTTTTACCATTTCTTGAATGATACGAATTTGCTGAAAATCTTTCTCTCCAAAATATGCTCTTGTTGGTTGAACTGCTTTGAATAATTTGCAAACAATTGTGGCAACTCCATCAAAATGTCCAGGGCGAGAAGCGCCTTCCATCACTTGGTCTATTGTGCCAAAATCGTAATGTTTTGCACCTTCATTTGCATCATATAAATCCTCAACAGTAGGCATATAGACAAAATCACATCCATTTTTCATTAACAATTCTTTATCATTTTCCTCAGTTCGAGGATATTTTGCTAAATCTTCTGCATTATTAAATTGTGTCGGATTGACAAAAATGCTGACGATTGTGTAGTCGTTTTGAGCTTTAGAAGCTTTGACTAAAGACATGTGACCTTCGTGTAAAGCGCCCATTGTAGGGATAAAGCCAATGGTTTTGTTTTGGTTTTTTAACTCGACGATTGCGGGAGTTAATTTTTCCTTTTCGTTAAATATAACCATAACATTGATTTGTTAAAAAAAAACTAATATCTCGCAAAGCTACTATAAGCAAATAATATATCAACATTTTTTTGTAAATTTGTGCCTTATTATTCATTAGGAAAAGAGAGTAGAAATTATGGAAGGAAAGCGCATATTGTATGTAACAACAGAAATGGTACCTTACTTTCCTGAAAATCCGATGTCTTCACAAGCATTAGATTTGCCAAAAATCATGCAAAGTAGTGGCGCAGATGTAAGAATCTTTATGCCAAGATTTGGAGCAATTAACGAAAGAAGACACCAATTACACGAAGTAATACGACTTTCAGGTATGAACATGATTATTAATGATTTGGATCAACCATTAATCATTAAAGTCGCTTCTGTTCCAGGAGAAAGACTACAAGTGTATTTTATTGATAACGAAGAATATTTCAAACGTAAAGAAGTTTATGGAGAAGATAATGGATTATTTTCTGATAACGACGAGCGTTCTATTTTCTTCGCAAAAGGAGTTTTAGAGACAGTAAAAAAATTAAACTGGAAACCAGATGTTGTTCACGTAATGGGTTGGATGTCTAGTTTAGTACCATTGTATCTAAAAAAATATTATTCTGACGATCCTTTCTTTCAAGATGCGAAAGTTGTTGTTTCTTTATTTGACAACGGATTTGAAGGAGAATTAGATAACGAATTAGTTAAAAAATTAGCTTTTGATAAGGTAGAAGCTGATGTACAAACATATTTAGAAAAACCTACACATTTGGGTATGATTCAAGCTTCTTTACAATATGCAGATGCAGTTGCGAAAGGGGAAGAGATTATTCCAGAAGATGTGAAAAACTATATCAACCAACAAAATATTCCTCTATTAGACTATTGTTCTAAAGAGCAAGCAAAAGAAGTTTACAACAACTTCTATCTTGAGGAAGTAATGAACTCTAATTAAAATCTGTTTAGATTAATGAAAAAATTTTTGAATGTCCTTTCTGTGTCTGTTGCAATGATGATTGGAATGGGAGCAATTGTTTCGTGTGAGAATGAAACATTAGGATTAGATAACAATGTGATTAGAGGTGAGGCAGAAGGAAATGTAAAATCCTTAGATGTTATTGCTTTTAATGCAAATTTTGATACGCTTCGTACAGATAAATTTGTACTTCAAAATGGAGCTTTTGGTGTGTACAACGAACCAATTTTTGGTTCTACATCCTCTAAGTTTTATACACAAATTAGACCTTCGTCTATTGGTGATCAGGATTTTGGAACAGAACCTAAAGTAGATTCTGTGAATTTGGTAATTCCAGTTTATTACAACACGACTAAAGATCCAATTTCTAAAGATACAATCAATCTTTCTAAACCAGGAGAGAAACCAAAAGATACAGATACAATCCAAATTACAACAAAGTATGCAGTAGATTCTTTGTATGGTAATAAGGATTTGACAATGACGTTGAAAATTAAAGACATTAATACGGTTTTATACAAAGACACAAAATATTTTTCAACATTAAGTGGACTTGAGACGCCAATTTCTGTTAATTCGAGAGTAATTGGAAAAGCTACAATCGGAAAAACAGTAACAGGAAAAGTTGTTAAACAAAAAACTGGAACTTCTAATATTTCTGAGGTTGTTCCTGGTTACAAAGTTTCTTTAGATCCAGATTATTTTGACGAAAAAATTATTAAAAATGCTAAAACAGGATTACTTTCTGATTACGCAACATTTATTCGTGAAAATATCAAAGGTTTAGAGTTTTCTGTTGAAGAATCGAATGGATTTATTGTCAATTTTAATCCAAACAAGATTGACTTAAATATGTATTATTCATATAAAAATCCAACTGCAAAAACAGATTCAGACACAAGTTACAAAGAACGTTTGAGTGGAACTTATGCATTTGATATGACAAATCAATGGAATTCAGGTACTGCAAATAATGCAAATATTATTGCTTCTCAAATTGTGAATAATACAGTAGGTTCTCTTTATTCTACAATCAAACCTGATGAAGTGAATGGTGATGCAAGATTGTATTTAAGCGGAATGAGTGGAAATTATGCAAAATTAAAATTCAATCAAACTCAATTGGATGAATTAAAATCTGAGATGACAAAAAGTAATATTGTGATTCTTGGTGCAAAATTAAAATTCTATATTGATGGTTCTACAGGTTTTCCAAAACCTCCTTATTTAGTGGCTTGGAATAATTACAAAAAAGATGATAAAGTTGTAAATGAATTGTATGCAGACGTTTTAGAATTCTATAATGCATATCCGACATCAGTACACTTTAATCCTATTGTAAAAGGAGATACGGATTACTATACAATTGATATCACAAAACATCTAAAAAGCATGTTAGAGAAAGGAAATGAGTTTAAAGATCAAACGATGTTTATTACAATGGGTAATTTTATAACATCTGTTAGTTATGCAACAACTATTAATAGTACAAATCCTTATCAAAATAATAGAGCTTATAATCCATACAGAATTGTTTTACATGGAAATAATTCGGAAGTAGCGGATAAAAAATTGAAATTATTGGTATATTACTCTCAAAAATAGGGCGTATTATATTTAACGAATTTAACTAAAATACTATAAAATATTATGTGTGGAATTGTAGGATATATTGGACATCGCGAAGCGTACCCAATTATTATTAATGGACTAAAAAGACTAGAGTATCGAGGATATGATAGTGCAGGATTAGTTCTTTCTACTGGTACCGATTTTGAATTGGTAAAAACAAAAGGAAAAGTTTCTGATTTAGAAGATAAATCAGAAAATTTAGATAAAACACCTCATTTAGGAATTGGGCATACACGTTGGGCAACACATGGTGTGCCAAATGATGTAAACTCTCATCCACATATGTCTAATAATGGACGTTTGGTATTGGTTCATAACGGAATTATTGAAAATTATGAATCAATCAAACAATTATTAAAAGACAAAGGGTACGTTTTTCATAGTGATACAGATACAGAAGTTTTAGTAAACTTTATTCA
The DNA here is from genome assembly GCF_002429865.1 of Empedobacter sp. UBA5987. Lineage (NCBI taxonomy): Bacteria > Pseudomonadati > Bacteroidota > Flavobacteriia > Flavobacteriales > Weeksellaceae > Empedobacter > Empedobacter sp. UBA5987. The sequence goes on along the minus strand of NZ_DJBB01000016.1, from coordinate 49,240 downwards.
ATTGTTTCAAGAAGAACAAAATTTAAACTTAACTGACGCAGTTCGTTTAGCTTTGAATGAAGTGATTGGGGCTTATGCGATAGCTGTTTTAGATAAAGAAGAAGCAAATACAATTGTTGTAGGTCGTTTAGGTTCTCCATTAGCAATTGGTATTGGAGAGAACGAATTTTTCGTTGCTTCTGATGCTTCTCCGTTTATCGAGTTTACAAAAGATGCGGTTTATTTGGAAGATGGTGACATGGCCACAATTACTTTAGATAAAGAAGTTGATGTACGTACAATCCATAACAATGAAGCAGTTTCTTTAGATGTTCAAGAGTTACAATTAAATATTGAAGCGATTGAAAAAGGTGGTTATGAGCATTTCATGTTAAAAGAAATCAACGAACAACCTCGTTCTATTCGTGATACAATGCGTGGACGTTTATTAGTAGACGAAGGTATTATTAAAATGGCTGGTATTTGGGATTATCAAGAAAAATTCTTGAATGCAAAACGTATCATCATTGTTGCTTGTGGAACTTCTTATCACGCAGGTTTGGTTGCAGAATACATGATTGAAGATTTCGCTCGTATTCCTGTAGAAGTTGAATATGCATCAGAATTCCGTTACCGTAATCCAATCATCAATAAACACGATGTGGTTATTGCAATTTCTCAATCAGGAGAAACGGCTGATACATTGGCGGCGCTTAAATTAGCAAAAGAAAAAGGAGCATTCATTTTTGGAATCAACAATGTTGTGGGTTCTTCTATTGCTCGTATTACAGATGCTGGTGCTTATACGCATGCAGGACCAGAAATTGGTGTTGCATCAACAAAAGCATTTACGGCTCAGTTAACAATTTTAGCATTGATTGCCTTAAAATTAGGAAAACAAAACGGTGAATTATCAACAGAGAAATTTACATTGTTAACACGTGAATTAGAGCGTATTCCAGATTTAGTTCAACAAATTTTAGACAACTGTGAAGGTGTTGTTGATCAAATTGCAGAAAAATACAAAGATAACAGAAATGCAATTTACTTAGGACGTGGATACAACTATCCTTCGGCTTTAGAAGGAGCATTAAAATTGAAAGAAATTTCATATATCCATGCAGAAGGTTATCCAGCAGCAGAAATGAAGCACGGACCAATTGCCTTATTGGACGAAAATATGCCAGTTATTGTTATTGCAACGAAAAAAGGTTATTACGAAAAAGTAGTTTCTAATATTCAAGAAATTAAATCACGTAGTGCTAAAGTAATTGCAATTGTGAATGATGGTGATGATCAAGTAACTGCTATGGCAGATGATTACGTAGTAATTCCAGAAACAGCAGAAGAATTCTCTCCAATCCTAACAGCTATTCCATTACAATTATTATCGTACTGGATTGCCGTTAAATTAGGTAAGAATGTAGATCAGCCTCGTAACTTGGCAAAATCAGTTACTGTAGAGTAAAAAATTATTACAGCGTTTATATAATTAAGGGATGATGTTTTAAAATCATCCCTTTTTCATTTTATAAGTTTAAATTAATTATTAATTTCACAAAAAATAACATCATGTTTACAGGAATAGTAGAGGGAGTAGGAAAGCTTATTAAAGCGGAAAAAGATCAATCTAATTTACATTTATGGATTGAGGCTGATTTTTGTGAGGAATTAAAAATTGATCAAAGTGTTGCACATAATGGAGTTTGTTTAACGGTTGTTGATTTCAAAGATGGGCTTTATAAAGTTACTGCTATAGAGGAAACTTTGCGAAAAACAAATTTTAACACATTAAAAAACGGAGATTTAATTAATTTAGAACGATGTTTGCAATACAATGGTCGTATCGATGGTCACATTGTGCAAGGACATGTAGATCAAACCGGAAAAGTTGTTTCGATAGAAAACCAAAATGGTAGCTTTTTTGTTACTGTAGAATATGATGAAGTATCGTCTGGAAATGTTACAGTAGAAAAAGGTTCGATTTGTCTTAACGGAATTAGTTTAACAGTTGTAGACAGTAAAGTTGGACAGTTTTCGGTTGCAATTATTCCATATACTTGGGAGTTTACAAACCTTAATCAAGTGAAAGTGGGCGATACAATGAATTTAGAATTTGATATCTTAGGAAAATACGTCAAAAGATTATTCCAACAATAAAAATGATTAGAAAAAAAAATAACCTATCGCTACCCGTTCGTATTATCATTTATATGGTAACGATTTTGTTATTTACAGCAGGTGCTATCTTGCTGATTACTGCCAATCATTTCAATGAACAAACTAAACAATATCACGAAGATATTCTCAAACGAAAAGTTAGAGCGGTAGAGTCTGCGATAGATTACGAAATGGATAATTATCCTGGAATTGCAACCAAAGATAATATTCACGAGATTTTAGAAGATGGTTTTCTTCGCATCGGTGATATCAATAAAACCGATATTGTAATTTATGATTTACGTGGTAATAAAATTTTAACCACACAGCCGGTTTCAACGACTTATAATGTTTTGCCTCAAAAAATATTAGACAAACTACAAAAGTCAAATGATTTTATTGTAACGAATAAAGATACCGCTGATGATAACAATCTTTATTCGTCTTATAGTCATATCAAAAATTATTACAATGAAAACATTGCTATTCTCTGTCTACCTTATCAATCTAACCAAGATTTTTTACAACAAGACATGTTTACCTTAATTGGGAGTTATGGATTAGCTTTTGGTGTTATTCTTTTATTCGGAACATTTGCGGTCTATTTTGTTACTAAACGTACATTGAATAAACTTTGGTCGTTTGCAGATCGTATTCGTGAAACAGAAGTTATTGCGAACAATATGCCTATTCGCTATGATGGTAACGATGAAATAAAAGTTCTGGTCGACTCCTATAATGATATGTTGTACCGATTGCGGGAACAATCAGATTTATTAGCTAAGCAAGAACGTGAAGAAGCATGGCGAGATTTTGCGAAACAAGTTGCGCATGAAGTCAAGAATCCATTAACACCAATGCGATTAATGCTACAGAATTATATGCGAAAATTTGATGTAAATGATCCAGATCTTGAAGAAAAGACGATGCGAACAACTACTATTTTATTGCAACAAATTGATACCATCTCTGCGATTGCTGAAGCTTTTTCAGATTTTGCTAAAATGCCTTCTCGTAAAGATGCAAAAATTGATGTGGTAGACGTCATAAAAAATGCGCTATATGTTTTTCCATTGGAGTTTATCGAATTTAATTATTCTCCCAACATCATCATGATGACTTTTGATAAACAATATTTGAATCGAATTATCACCAATATTACAAAGAATGCGTTTCAATCTATTCCGAAATCTCGTATTGCGAAAGTTAAAGTAGATGTGTTTTTAGTGGATGGTTTTTTGCATATAACCATTCAAGATAACGGGAATGGAATTCCTGTCGAATCACAAGATTCTATTTTTGTTCCAAAGTTTACAACAAAGAATAGTGGAATGGGAATTGGTTTGCCAATGGTGAAAAAAATTATTGACGATTATGATGGAACAATTCGTTTCGAAACTGAAATTTCTGTTGGTACAACATTCTACATTTTGATTCCTTGCAATGAATAGAAAACCTTTTCGATTCAAACAATTCGAAATTTTTCAAGACAAAACCGCAATGAAAGTAGGCACAGATGGTGTTTTACTTGGTGCATGGGCTACTTTAAAAAGTGGAAATACTATTTTAGATATTGGTACAGGAACTGGATTACTTTCGTTGATGTTAGCGCAACGTTTTCCTCATTCTATGATTGATGCAATAGAAATTGATAACGATGCTTTTTTACAAGCAAAAGAAAATTACGAGAATGCACCTTTTTCAGATCGATTAACCATTTTTAATTCATCGCTTCAAGATTATTCAACCAATAAAAAATATGATTTGATTGTCAGTAATCCACCTTTTTTTGTGGTGAATGATACGGTTGATTTTGACGCGCGTAAACAAGCACGGCAGCAAGAAACATTGACTTTTGAAGAATTAATCAAAAAAACTGCTGAATTACTACACAAAGACGGATTAGCGAGTTTTATAATTCCATACGATCAAATGGGTGCTTTTTGTAAAATTGCTTCGCAAAACAACTTAAAACGATCAAAAACAGTCTATGTAAAAGGAAATGCAACTACTGCAACCAAACGTGTTTTATTAGAATTTAGTTTTCATGACAAGAAATGCCTTGAAAATGAGTTAATCATCGAAGTCGAACGTCATCAATATACCGAAGATTACATTAATTTAACAAAAGAATTTTATTTGAAAATGTAATATGAATGCTTATCAACAATATCAAAATACTTTTTGTTCAGAAGAAATAAAATCAGTAGTAAAATTAATAAATCAGATTAATTTTAAGGATTTAGGAATTAATGAATATAATATAGATTATATCGAAAATATGCAACCTACGTTATTTTATTACTTTCAAATGTTTGATTATTCTTTGCAAAAACTGATCAATTTTGCACCTATTAAAGGTGAATACATTGTTGACTTTGGTGGTGGTCATGGTTTTTTAAGTCTGTATTTAAAACAAAAAGGATTTAAAGTGATTTATTGCGATTTTAATCCGAGTTCTGTTTCAACAATTCAGAAAATAAGTCAAAAAATAGGTTTTGGTCCCGATTATTATATTGAAGGATCTTATCAAGAATTGTTACAATTTATCAAGGATAGAAATATCAAAGTAGATTATTTGATTTCGACAGATACAATAGAACATATTCATGATTTGGATGAAATGTTTAATTATTTCAGTCAGCTTAATTCTTCAATAAAAATGTTATTTACAACAGCTTCTAATCCTAAAAATTTCATTAAAGCGAAAAGATTAAGAAAATTAATGGAGAAAGATGAAATTGAAGAGTACTGTCCAAAGAGAAAGGAATATCTAAAGAAAATAGGTCCAGAATTAACAGAAAAGGAATTAGAATTATTAGCAACTAAATCTCGTGGTTTGCGTTATGTGGACTTGATTGATTTTTTGGAATATTACCGACAAAACCAAGCTGTGATGCAGGTTGATGTTGATCAATATAATTGTTGTGAACCCGATTTTGGTAGTTGGATGGAACGTATATTACCATTGTCTGATTACCATCAATTGGCAAAAAAATATAATTTTAGCTGTACGATAGAAAACGGTTTTTATTGCGATGTTGATAAAAAAGGCTTTAAGAAAAAAGTGGTTTCTTTAGTTAATTTCAGCGCTTTAAAAACGAGTCAATTAGGGTTGATTTTATCTCCGTTTATAACATTAAAGTTTGCTCCAAAATAAAATTCTGGATTACAATTGCAATCCAGAATTTATATGATTTAATTTTAATCTTAAATTGTTGGTCCTCCAGCTAATAAATCAGCATTCGCAAATTCTTCGAACTTTTTGAAGTTTTCTTTGAATTTAGCTGCCAATACTTTCGCATTTTCTTCATACGCTTCTTCTGTTGCAAATGAAGTTGCAGGATTTAATTTTTCTGATGAAACACCATCTATTGCAACTGGAACTTCAAATCCGAAGTATGGATCCTTTTTAAACGCTGCGTTATCCAAATCTCCATTTAATGCTGCATTGATAACTGCACGTGTATCTTTTAAAGACATACGTTCTTTTTTACCATTCCAACCTGTGTTGATTAACCAAACATTTACACCAGTTTTTTCAACTTTATCGCTCAACATTTCAGCATATTTAGTTGGGTGTAACGGCATAAATGGCGCACCAAAACATGTAGAGAATGTAGTTTGAGGCTCTGTAACACCAGCTTCTGTACCAGCAACTTTAGATGTATATCCTGAGATAAATAAGTAAGCCGCTTGATCTGGGTTTAATTTTGCAATTGGAGGGAAAACTCCGTAAGCATCAAACGATAAGAAGAAAATATTTTTAGGATTTTTTCCTACAGATGGAACTGCAATATTTTCGATATAATCAATTGGATAAGAAACACGTGTATTTTCTGTGATAGATGTATCTGTAAAATCAACCTCGTTAGTACCTGGAATTAATTTACAGTTTTCTAATAAAGCTCCGTCTTTGATCGCTGCAAAAATTTCTGGTTCACCTTCTGGAGATAAGTTGATAACTTTTGCGTAACAACCACCTTCAAAATTGAAAACTGTATTGTCTTCTGTCCATCCGTGTTCATCATCACCAATTAAACGTCTGTTTTTGTCTGCCGATAAAGTTGTTTTTCCTGTACCAGATAATCCAAAGAACATTGCTGTATCTCCGTTTTCACCTGAGTTAGCAGAACAGTGCATTGGTAAAGTATTTCTAAATACGGGCATGATGAAGTTCAAGGCAGAAAAAATACCTTTTTTCATTTCTCCTGTATAACCAGTTCCACCGTTTAAAACGATTTTACGTTTAAAATTTAAGATAGAGAAATTGTGTTGTCTTGTTCCATCTTCATTAGCGTCTGCAACAAAAGTTGGCGCATTGATAATTGTCCATTCAGCATCACCAAAGTTTTTTAATTCTTCTTCCGTTGGACGAATAAACATGTTATAGATAAATAAATTAGCAGCAGGAGTTTCTGTAATTGCTCTAATTTTTGTTTTGTATGCATCGTCAGCACAAGCAAAAGCATCACGTACATAAATTTCGCGGTTGCTTAAATGCTCAACAACTTTATCATACAAAGCGTCAAATTTATCAGAATCGAAAGGAATATTGATGTTTCCATCCCACCAAACGTTGTCTGCTGTAATATCATCTTTTACAATAAAACGGTCTTTAGGAGAACGTCCTGTAAATTCTCCGGTCAACATATTTACTGCTCCAGAAGATGTAATTTCTCCTTGTCCTAGCTCTACCATTTTCTCCGTAAGCTCTTCAGGAGATAATTGATAGTTAATTTTGGAATTTTTTATTCCGTAAGATGCCAATTCTATGCTCATTTTTGTGATTTTTATAGTATTTTAAAATATTAAAGGTAAAAACTTTGCACAAAGTTACAATAAAAAGAAGCGTGAAAAATTTGACTTATATCATTCACTTAAACGTTTTCGTGCATATTTATTCACCATATATTTCCAAGTTCTTATGCGTGCATATAAAAAAAAGCTTGTATTTAATATAAGTTTTATATTTTTGCACTAGTTTACAACAATTAAAATTAGAAAATTATGTCTGACATTACATCAAGAGTGAAAGCGATTATCGTAGATAAATTAGGAGTTGACGAAAGCGAAGTTACGCTAGAAGCAAGTTTCACTAACGATTTAGGAGCTGATTCATTAGACACAGTAGAATTAATCATGGAATTCGAAAAAGAATTTGATATCCAAATTCCAGACGATCAAGCAGAAAAAATTTCAACTGTAGGTCAAGCTGTAACATACATCGAAGACTTAAACAAGTAATAGTTCCTATTTTATGGAATTAAAAAGAGTAGTAGTAACAGGTTTAGGCGCGCTAACACCAATCGGAAATTCATACCAAGAATACTGGAATGGATTAGTGAATGGTGTAAGTGGCGCTGCGCCTATTACGCTTTTTGACGCAACTCTTTTTAAGACACAATTTGCTTGTGAGATCAAAAACTTCAATATCGAAGATCATTTTGATCGTAAAGAGGCAAGAAAAATTGACCGTTGTGCCCAATTGGGAATTATTGCAGCTAGAGAGGCAATAAAACACAGTGGAATCTTAGAAGATACAAATGTAAACAAAGAGCGTATCGGCGTTATATGGGGATCTGGTATCGGTGGAATTAAAACTTTTGAAGAAGAAGTTTCGAATTACGCGACAGGAAATGGAACACCACGTTTCAATCCTTTCTTTATCCCTAAGATGATTGCAGATATCACGCCTGGTCATATTTCAATGGAATTCGGTCTTATGGGACCTAATTATACAACTGTTTCGGCATGTGCCTCTTCTACAAACGCAATTATTGATGCTTACATGTTATTAAGACTTGGAAAAGCTGATGCAATTGTTGCAGGAGGGTCAGAAGCTGCAATTACAGCTGCAAGTATTGGAGGTTTCAATGCATTACATGCGTTATCTACACGAAATGATGATCCACAAACTGCTTCTCGTCCATTCGACAAAGACCGCGACGGTTTTGTAATGGGAGAAGGAGCTGGAAGTATTATTTTAGAAGAATACGAACATGCAATTGCACGTGGAGCTACAATCTATGCAGAATTAGTAGGAACAGGAATGACAGCAGATGCTCACCATATTACAGCACCACATCCAGAAGGATTAGGCGCACTTAATGTGATGAGAGAGGCTTTATTAGATGCCAATATCAGTGTAGAAGATGTAGATCATATTAATATGCACGGTACATCGACTGGATTAGGAGATATTGCAGAATCTAAAGCAATTCAAAAATTATTTGGAGAACATGCTTATAATATTCAAATCAATTCAACAAAATCTATGACTGGTCACTTATTAGGTGGTGCAGGGATTATTGAAGCGATTTCGGCTATTGGAGCAATCAATAACAGTATCGTTCCACCAACAATTAATCATTTTACGGATGATGAAAATCTTGATCCGAAAATCGATTATACATTTAACAAAGCAAAAGAGAAAAATGTAGATTATGCATTGAGTAATACTTTTGGTTTCGGTGGTCACAATGCTTGTGTGATATTTAAGAAGTATAAGTAATGTCTTTCTTAAAAAAATTATTTTCTTTTAAAAATCATCGTGATGATTCAAATTCATCTGATCCTTTTTTGAAATTTTTGAAGTCGATTTTGGGTTATACTCCTCGCAATGTTGAGGTTTTTAAAGAAGCATTTACCCACAGATCTGCACAGAAAAAAGATGAAAATGGAAACAGTATAAACTTTGAAAGATTAGAGTTTTTAGGAGATGCATTACTTGGTGCTTCTGCAGCAATGTACTTATACCACAAAGCGCCCGATCAACAAGAAGGTTATTTGACAAAAATGCGCTCTAAAATTGTTTCGCGTAAACAATTGAATGCCGTTTCCAAACAACTTGGCTTGTTAGATTATTTGGATCCAATGAACAATCACAACAATTTGGGTGAAGATGTAAATGGTGATATCTTGGAAGCTTTGGTTGGTGCAATTTATGTTGATGGAGGCATAGATGCTGTACAAAAATTTATTCAAGTCAAAATTATTGACCCTTATGCGGATTTAGATCGTTTGGAACACACGATTACAAGTCACAAATCGTTGATTTTGGAATGGAGTCAAAAAACGAGAAATACGATAAGATTCAATACATTTGAGGAGCAAAATGCAGAAGATTTGCAGGTTTTTGTATCAGTTATCCGTCTCAATGATAAAGTCATCTCGAAAGGGAGAGGAACTTCTAAAAAGAAAGCGGAAGAAAGTGCAGCAAAACGTGCCTACTATTCGCTACAAAAGAAAATAGAAAAAGTTTAGAAACATGGCAGAATTACTGTTATATGATGATTGGATAGATTTTCATCTCATAGGCGTAAATTCTAGTTTTAACACTTCTACACAATTTATTTTCCATCTCAACTCTACTTTTGATACGCGTTTTGAGCGTATTCACGATTTGGATATTCTGTTAGATGAGCATACTTATTTTTTCGAAACCTATCAATGGTTAGACGAAGCAAATAAAATAGATTATCATATCATTAAAAATACTCCAAATCAATCTGATTTTAAAAAAAATGAAGTAGATTTATCAAATCTTTTCAAAGGGAGCGTTATTCTTGTGCCAAATTACAAGGATTGCAACTATGTAGTAAAAATCTCTGGTTGGGAAGATGAACTACAATATCTTCAACTACCATTTGTAGAAAAAGATTTTATAAAAACGATCAAAAAAATAGATATCGATTTGATTAGCAATGCAGATCAATTGGTTTTCTAACAAAATATTGTGCATAAAAAAAGGGAAAAATTATGATTTACGATAGACAATATCTTAAAAAGACAAAAATTGTCGCGACTCTAGGTCCGGCAACAGAAAGTCCAGAGATTTTATTAGAAATGATGAGAAAAGGAACAGATGTGTTCCGTATCAACTTTTCGCACGCAGATTATGCGGATGTGAAACGTAAGATTGAAACAATTCATCAATTAAATAACGATCATGGCTACAATACAGCAATTTTAGCAGATTTACAAGGTCCTAAATTGCGTATTGGAAAAATGGAACACGAAGATTTTATCATCAATCCAGGAGATATTTTAACTTTCACAAACGAAGATGTTGTAGGAACGAAAGAAAAAGTTTTTATGACGTACAAAAAGTTTGCGCAAGATGTGCAAGTGGGAGAAAATATTTTGATTGATGACGGAAAATTAATCTTCAAAGTAATCGAGACAAACGGAACAGATACTGTAAAAGCAGAAACGATTCAAGGTGGTCCATTACGTTCTAAAAAAGGAGTTAACTTACCAAATACAAATATTTCTTTACCAGCTTTAACAGAAAAAGATAAAGAAGATGCAAAATTCGCAATCGAAAATCGTGTAGATTGGTTTGCATTATCTTTCGTTCGTTCTGGACAAGATGTAAAAGATTTATCAGAATTTATCAAAGAACATGGAACAGTAAAAATTCCAATTATCTCTAAAATTGAAAAACCTGAAGCATTAGAAAATATCGATGATATTTTAGAATTTTCGGATGGATTAATGGTTGCTCGTGGAGATTTAGGAGTTGAGGTTCCGTTTGAAATCGTTCCAAAAGCGCAAAAACAATTAATTGACAAAGCGAAATTAGCGCGTAAACCAGTTATTGTTGCAACACAAATGATGGAAACTATGATTTCGAGTTTAACACCAACTCGTGCGGAAGTTTCTGACGTTGCAAATGCAGTTTTTGATGGAGCAGATGCAGTAATGTTATCTGGAGAAACTTCTGTAGGACAATATCCTGTACAAGTTATCGAGAAAATGACGAAGATTCTTCAAACTGTTGAAGATGATGATCACGTACATGTACCAGAACACAAACCAAAGATCAAAAACGAACGTTTCGTAACTGATATGGTTTGTTATAATGCAGCTAGAATGGCAGAAGATACAGGAGCGAAAGCAATTGCAACTTTAACGTATTCTGGTTATACAGCTTTCCAAATTTCTTCTCATCGTCCAAATTCATTTATTTTGGTTTTCAATCCAAGTAAACGTATTAACCGTATGTTGAATTTGTTATGGGGAGTAAAAGCTATCAATTACGATCCTCGCGATACATCTACGGATCAAACGGTAACTGAAGTAAATATCTTGGCGAAAAATGCAGGTTATGTAGAATATGGTGATTATATCATCAATCTGAATGCAATGCCAGCATTTGAGAAAGGAATTACCAATACACTACGTATTTCGATGATTTAATAAAATCAATACTAATACTTTAAAGCGTTCAATTTTGAACGCTTTTTTTGTATTTAAAAGAAAAATCATAATAGAATGCTATGATATAGTAGTTTTTAATAACTTTACAAGTTCGAATTAGAAGAATTTATGTGTATTTATAACGTGATATTATCTGGAGGAGTAGGAAGTCGTTTATGGCCACTTTCTCGTAAAAGTCATCCAAAACAATATTTACCTTTGTTTAATGAGCAATCATTATTTGAGTTAACGATTCAGCGCAATCGTCCTATAGCAGATAAGTTGATGGTCATAGGAAATAGGGATAACGATCATTTGAGTCAAGAAGCTTTAGATAAACTTGATGTTGAATACACAAAAATTGTAGAAGCTGTTCCACGTAATACTGCAGCGGCAATTGCATTTGCAGCTTTAGCAGTTGAGGATGATGATATTCTAATTGTGACACCTTCAGATCATTTGATCGAAGATATGGAAGCTTATCAAGACGCGATGAAAAAAGCGATTGCGTTAGCCGAAAAAGATTATATCGTCACATTTGGAGTGCATCCAACTCGTCCAGAAACAGGGTATGGTTATATCGAACACAAAGAAGACACTGTGTTATCGTTTCGCGAAAAACCCAATCATATTACGGCGCAAGATTTTATCGAGCAAGGTAATTTTTTGTGGAACAGTGGAATGTTTTGTTTCAAAGCACGTGTTTTATTGAAAGAACTAAAGAAATTTGAAAAAGAAATTTACGAAGCGTCTAAAATAGCATGGTCTGAAAATATCAACGGAGAATTGAACGAAGAACTTTCAATGAATATACCCTCTAATAGTATCGATTATGCAGTAATGGAGCGTAGTAAAAAGATAAAAGTAGTTCCAGCAAAATTTGTTTGGAATGATTTAGGTTCTTTCGAATCCTTGTATGATTATTTTGTGATGAATGGACATTATGTCGATCGTAATGGAAACATGGTGATTGGAACAGATGTTTATACTTCTTTTGTTGGTTTACAAAATACCATTTTTGTGAATACTTTGACAGCGAATTTAATTCTACAAAAAGAATATTCTCAGGAAGTAAAGAATGTTTATACGCATTTAGAAAAAAGAAATTCTGAATTAATTTAAATACTTAGCACTCGATTTGAGTGCTTTTTTTATGTCATAAAAGCTTACAATTAATTCAATATAAATCCTTAAATTTGTCGTTCCAACAATATTATTATAAAATGACAACGGGAATTACATTCGGTATATTTGACCTTCTTCATGCAGGTCATGTGATGATGCTCGAAGAAGCCAAAAGACAATGCGACTACTTAATTGTAGGGCTTAATACAGATCCTGCAAGTGTAGATCCTTCAAAAAATAGTCCTACGCAATCTATCGTAGAGCGTTATATTCAATTAGAAGGTTGTCGATATGTCGACGAAATTATTCCCTACGAAACCGAACAAGATTTGTTTGATATGTTAAGTGCTTTACCAATAAATGTTAGAGTTATTGGCGAAGAATATCGAAATATCGACTTTACAGGAAAACAATATTGTTTAGATAATAATATTCAAATTTACTACAACAAGCGTACACATCGCTTCTCTAGTTCTGGATTAAGAAAAGTAGTTGCGACTTCTGAAAAGGAGAAATAATGAAAACAGTATTAATAACTGGTGTAGCTGGTTTTATAGGTTACCATTTAGCTGAAAAATTAATCGAAAAAAATATCAAAGTTGTTGGAATTGATAATATTAACGATTATTACACTATTCAGTTAAAATATGATCGATTAAAAGAATTAGGAATCAATCAAGAATTTGCTTCAAATTTTGGTCAGAAAGTTCTTTCTTCTAAACACGAAGAAAAGATGATTTTTTATCGAATGAATTTAGAAGATAAAGAGTCATTGGCTCAACTTTTTAAAGAATATTCTTTTGATGTGGTTGTTAATATGGCAGCTCAGGCTGGTGTTCGTTATAGTATCGAAAATCCTGATGCCTATGGACAAAGTAATTTGGTTGGTTTTCTAAATATTTTAGAAAGTTGCCGAAATTATAACGTCAAAAAATTATTGTACGCAAGTAGTTCAAGTATTTACGGAAACTCTTCTGATGTTCCTTTTTCAATAGACCAAAATGTCGATCATCCAATTAGTTTATACGCTGCAACTAAAAAAGCAAACGAGCTAATGGCGCATGCATATAGCCATTTGTATGATTTCCAAACGATAGGTTTGCGCTTTTTTACCGTTTACGGACCTTGGGGACGACCAGATATGGCGATGTTTTTGTTTACAGACGCAATCTTAAATCATCAACCTTTAAAAGTCTTTAATCACGGCGATTTATCACGAGATTTTACGTACATTGACGATATTATTCAAGGAATTGATAAAATTCTTGAAGATAAAAATACAAACGAAAAATACCAATTATACAATATAGGAAATAGTAAACCTGTTCAATTAATGGATTTTATTAAAGAAGTTGAGCATTCTACAGGTGAAAAAGCTATTTTAGAAATGTATCCGATGCAAGCAGGAGATGTTAATCAAACATGGGCAGATGTCCAAGATTTGAAAGAAAAATTTGGCTATAACCCAAATTATCCTGTTAACAAAGGAGTGTATAACTTTGTACAATGGTACAGAAAATATTATAATAAATAATGAATCAACAACATAAAATAGCAGTTATCGGCTTAGGTTACGTAGGTTTACCTTTGGCGCGTTTATTTGCAACAAAATACCCTGTTGTTGGGTTTGATATCAATCAGAAACGTATTTCTGAATTAAATAATGGAATTGATTCAACTTTAGAAGTTGAAAATAATGTTCTACAAAATGTTTTATCAACACAAAATCCTTTTATTCAAGTAGAAAATGGATTGTTTTGTTCATCAGATATAACGGATATTAAAGATGCGACAATTTATGTGGTAACCGTTCCTACGCCAGTGGACAAAAATAATCGACCAGACTTGACTCCTTTGAAAAAAGCTTCGGAAACGGTAGGTAAAGTGTTGAAACCAAATGATATTGTTATTTATGAATCTACGGTTTATCCAGGTGTTACAGAAGAAGAATGTATTCCAGTATTGGAACATTCTTCGGGATTGAAGTTTAACCAAGATTTTTATGCGGGATATTCTCCAGAGCGAATTAATCCAGGCGATAAAAAACACACGGTTGAGAAAATTTTAAAAGTAACTTCAGGTTCAACGCCAGAAATTGGAAAAATTGTTGACGATTTATATCAATCCGTAATTGTCGCAGGGACGCATTTAGCACCGACAATCAAGGTTGCAGAAGCATCGAAAGTCATCGAAAATTCGCAACGTGATATCAATATTGCTTTTATTAACGAATTATCAAAGATTTTTTCATTGATGGATATTGATACCAATGACGTTTTAGAAGCAGCTGGAACAAAATGGAATTTTTTACCATTCAAACCAGGTTTGGTTGGAGGACATTGTATCGGTGTTGATCCATTTTATTTGGCTCAAAAAGCTCAAGAAATTGGATATTATTCTGAATTAATTTTAGCAGCAAGACGATTGAATGACTCGATGGGAGCCTTTGTAGCTTCTCAGGTTGTTAAATTGTTAATAAGTAACGATATTAAAGTAAAAGGAGCAAGAGTTCTAAATTTAGGAATTACCTTTAAAGAAAATTGCCCTGATATTCGTAATTCGAAAGCAATTGATGTGATTCATGCTTTAGAAGAATATGGAATAGAGGTGACAACGTTAGACCCTTGGGCTAACCCAGATGAGGTAAACCATGAATACGGAATAACTTTTTGTAATACATTGGATCAAGTTTTCCAGTTCACCAATTCACAAGTTCACCAATTCGACGCCATTATTCTAACAGTATCACACAATGAGTTTTTAAATCTTCAGTTAACGGATTATTTAAAAGAAAATGGAGTGATTTATGATGTAAAAGGGGCTTTGCCTAAAGAAGAAGTTGATAAACGACTATAAAATACTATGAAAACTATTTTAATTACAGGTGGAGCTGGATTTATCGGTTCTCACGTTGTAAGAGAATTTGTCTTAAAATATCCTGAAACGAAAATTATCAACCTTGATGCGTTGACATATGCAGGAAATTTAGAGAATTTAAAAGATATCGAAAGTAAGTCAAATTACGAATTCGTAAAAGCTGATATTACTGACGCAAAACATATTTTAGAGGTTTTTGAAAAACATCAGCCAGATGGTGTCATCCATTTAGCTGCCGAATCTCACGTTGATCGTTCTATTACCAATCCGTTAGAGTTTGTGATGACGAATGTGATTGGAACAGTAAACTTATTGAATGCTGCAAAAACGATTTGGAAAGATAATTTTGAAGGAAAACGTTTCCATCATGTTTCGACAGATGAGGTTTTTGGCGCTTTAGGTGATGAAGGTTTTTTTACGGAAGAAACATCGTATGATCCACATTCACCTTATTCGGCATCCAAAGCATCTTCAGATCATTTTGTAAGAGCTTATCATGATACCTATGGTTTACCAATTGTGATGACAAATTGCTCAAACAATTATGGACCAAATCATTTTCCAGAAAAATTGATTCCGTTATGTATTCATAATATTTTGAACGGAAATCCACTTCCAATTTACGGAGATGGAAAATATACACGCGATTGGTTATTTGTGATCGATCATGCAAAAGCGATTGATTTAGTTTTCCATGAAGGAAAAAATGGAGCATCTTACAATGTAGGAGGTTTCAACGAATGGAAAAACATCGATTTGGTAAAAGAATTGTGCAAACAAATGGACGAAAAATTAGGGAAAGAAGCAGGAACTTCAGAACAATTAATCACATTTGTGAAAGATCGACCAGGACACGATTTACGTTATGCCATCGATGCAACAAAAATCAACGAAGAATTAGGCTGGAAACCAAGTGTGACGTTTGAGCAAGGTTTGAGTCTAACAATTGATTGGTTTTTATCCAACAAAGAATGGCTAGACAATGTAACCTCTGGCGATTACCAAAAATATTACGAAAAACAGTATAATTAATAGTTAATAAGGTTAAGAAAGTTAAGAAGGTTAAGAAAGTTAAGAAAGTTAAGAAAGTTAAGAAAGTTAAGAAAGTTAAGAAAGTTAAGAAAGTTAGTTCTCCCCATTTCTCTATTTTCTCATTTCAACTTAAGCCTTTTTTACCACCACACATATAAAACTTTAAAAAATATGGCTAGTCATAAAGAATTAAAAGTTTGGCAAGAATCTATGGATTTAGTCGTCTGTATTTATGAAACTGTAAAAATTTTCCCTAAAGAAGAACTTTACGGATTGACAAGTCAAATGAAACGGAGTGCGGTCTCTATCCCAAGTAATATTGCAGAAGGAGCAGGTCGACAAAGTCAAGCTGAGTTTATACGTTTTCTTTATATTGCGCTAGGTTCAGTAAGTGAGCTTGAAACGCAATTGGAAATAGCTTTTCGATTAGGATTTATTGGTAATTTAATACAATTTCAAAAGAGTATAAATTATATAAAAAGTATGCTTTCTAAATTAATTAAATCATTGAGAATAGATTAACCTTTTTATATCTATCTAACCTTATCAACCTTTTATAACTTTATCAACTTTATTAACATTATAAAACAATATTGACAATTAAATGAAAGCGATAGAAACGAAATTAAAAGGTTGTTTTATTTTAGAACCAACTGTATTTGAAGATTCGAGAGGCTATTTTTTTGAATCATACAATGAAAATAAAATGGAAGAAATTTTGGGTTATAAACCAACTTTTGTTCAAGATAATCAATCAAATTCTTCTTATGGAGTGATTCGTGGTTTACATATGCAAGCAGGTGAACATGCGCAAGCAAAGTTAGTTCGTGTGGTAGAAGGTGCTGTAATCGATGTTGCGGTTGATGTTCGTCCAGGTTCTGAAACCTATGGACAGTCTGTTTCGGTAGAGTTATCAGCAGATAACAAACGTCAATTGTTTATTCCGAGAGGATTTTTACACGGCTTTTCGGTGATTACAGATAAAGCGACTTTCTTTTATAAATGTGATAATGGATACAATAAAACATCAGAAGATGGTGTTTATCCGTTAGACGAAGAAATTGGAATTGACTGGGGAATCCCTTCTGATAAAATGATTATTTCGGAGAAAGATCAAGAAGCACAATCGTTTGGAGAGTTTAAGGTTAACAAGTGAAGAAGTTAACAAGTGAAGAAGTGAAAGAGTTAACAAGTGAAGAAGTGAACAAGTGAACAAGTAAACAAGTAAACAAGTGAAAAAGTGAAGAAGTGAACAAGTGAAGGAGTTAACAAGTTTACACGTTCACAAGTTTACATGATCACACGTTAACAAAATCACATAAAATATAATAGATGAAGAGCCATAAGGATTTATTAGTATATCAGAAATCATTAGATCTGGTCACAAATATCTATTCTATTACAGATTGCTTCCCAAAAGAAGAGCAATTTGGTTTGACAAACCAATTAAGAAGAGCATCAGTATCTGTCCCTTCTAATATTGCGGAAGGAGCTGGAAGAAAAAGTAAAAAAGAATTTATTCATTTTTTGTACATCGCTTTAGGCTCATTGAATGAAATTGAAACACAATTAGAAATATCTAAAAGATTAAATTATATAAGTAATTTAGATGATTTTGATACACAATTTTTACACATCAAAAGAATGCTCTTAAAATTAATCGAATCATTGAAAAGGGATATTGAAGAAGGTTAACAAGTGAACAAGTGAAGGAGTTAACAAGTGAAGAAATTAACAAGTGAAGGAGTTAACAAGTGAAGGAGTTAACAAGTGAAGAAGTAAAGAGGTGAAGAAGTAAAGAGGTGAAGAGGTTAACAAGTGAAGGAGTTAACAAGTGAAGAAGTTAACAAGTGAAGAGGTGAAGGAGTTAACAAGTGAAGAGGTTAACAAGTGAAGGAGTTAACAAGTGAAGAAGTTAACAAGTGAAGAGGTGAAGGAGTTAACAAGTGAAGAAATTAACAAGTGAAGAAGTTAACAAGTGAAGAAGTGAAGAAGCTAACAAGTTCACACGTTTACAAGTTCACAAGTTCACAATTTGACAAGTGAAGAAGTTAACAAGTGAAGAAGTGAAGAAGTGAAGGAGTTAACAAGTGAAGAGGTTAACAAGTGAAGAGGTTAACAAGTGAAGGAGTTAACAAGTGAAGAGGTTAACAAGTGAACAAGTGAAGTAGTGAAGAAGTTAACAAGTGAAGGAGTGAAGGAGTTAACAAGTGAACAAGTGAAGGAGTGAAGAAGTGAAAGAGTTAACAAGTTAACAAGTGAAGAAGTGAAGAAGTGAAGAAGTGAAGAGGTTAACAAGTGAAGAAGTTAACAAGTGAAGAAGTGAAGAAGCTAACAAGTTCACACGTTTACAAGTTCACAAGTTCACCCTTTAACCATCTAACCATATAACCGTTTTAACAACAAAAAAAAACATGAAAGGAATAATATTAGCAGGAGGCTCAGGAACGCGATTACACCCTTTAACATTAGCGGTGAGTAAGCAATTGATGCCAGTATATGATAAACCAATGATATATTACCCATTATCAACGTTGATGTTGGCAGGGATTAATGAAATTTTAATTATTTCAACACCTCATGATTTACCTCATTTTGAGAAATTATTAGGAGACGGGTCTCAGATTGGATGTAAATTTTCGTACAAAGAACAACCAAGTCCTGATGGTTTAGCCCAAGCGTTTATTCTAGGAGAGGAATTTATTGGAGATGATAAAGTAGCATTGATATTAGGTGACAATATTTTCTATGCTTCAGGAATGTCAAAATTATTGCAAGATTCTGCAGATCCAGATGGAGGAGTAGTTTTTGCGTATCAAGTGAGCGATCCTGAAAGATATGGTGTAGTTGAGTTTAATGAGAAGAATGAAGTCGTTTCGATTGAAGAAAAACCTAAAGAACCAAAATCAAATTATGCCGTTCCAGGATTGTATTTTTATGATAATGATGTGGTTGAAATTGCAAAAAATATAAAACCTTCTCCGCGTGGAGAATTAGAAATTACAGATATTAATGCAGAATATTTGAAAAGAGGAAAACTGAAAGTAGGTGTTTTCGATCGTGGTACAGCTTGGTTAGATACTGGAACAATCAATTCATTGATGCAAGCTGGTCAATTTGTTCAAGTGATCGAAGAACGTCAAGGAATGAAAATTGGTGCCATAGAAGAAGTGGCGTATCGCATGGGGTACATTACAAAAGAAGAATTAATGAATATTGCAGAACCACTGAAAAAAAGTGGGTATGGCGAATATTTGATGAAGATCAACAAATAAACTATTACTATAAAATGGAACATGATATTAGACCATGGGGAGAATATTGGGTATTAGAAGATAGCGATACGCATAAAGTAAAAAGAATTCAAGTAAATCCGGGCGGGAGATTGTCTTTGCAATATCATTTTAAAAGAGGTGAAGTTTGGACAATAGTTTCAGGAATCGGGACAATTACAATTAATGATGAGATAAAAGACTATAAAACTGGAGAGGTAGCTCAAATACCTCAAGGAGCTCATCATCGTATTGAGAATAAAACAAATGAACCTGTTGTATTTGTAGAAGTGCAATATGGAACTTATTTTGGAGAAGATGATATTGTAAGAATTGAAGACGACTACAATCGCGCATGAAAATTATCAATGTAATTTTAACAGGAGGTGTTGGTAGTCGACTTTGGCCATTGTCTAGGAAAGATAAACCGAAGCAATATATTGACTTATTTGAAGGTAAATCTTTATTTCAACAAACAATAATTCGAAACAAAGATATTTGCGATGAGCTTATTGTTGTAGGTAACGTTGATAATTATCATCTATCAAGAAAAGCTCTAGAAGATTTGAAAATTGAAAAATTTCATGAAGTAATAGAGGCTACTCCAAGAAATACTGCAGCAGCGATTGCTTTTGCAGCTTTCAAGGCTCAACCTGAGGATATTTTATTGGTTTCACCTTCTGATCATTTAATTGAAGATCTTGATATATATAATTCAGCAATTCAGGAAGCAATTGAACTTGCAAAAAAAGGGAGTATTGTAACTTTTGGATTACAACCAACAAAACCAGAAACTGGTTATGGATATATTCAAATTAAAAACGGTGATGTTTTAGGTTTTAGAGAAAAACCTAATTTAGATACTGCTCAAGAATTTCTAAAATCAGGTGATTTCTATTGGAATTCAGGAATGTTTTGTTTTCAAGCAAAGACATTCTTGAATGAGTTAAAAATACATGAGCCTGATGTTTATGAAAGCTCATTAAATGCATTTGAATTATCAAAGGATAATATACTTCCTTTAGAAGAGAGTTTATTGATACCTTCTATTTCTGTTGATTATGCAGTAATGGAAAAAACAGAAAAATTACAAGCAGTAATAGGTAGATTTAAATGGTCTGATATGGGATCTTTTGAGTCTTTATATAATTATTTAAAGAAAAACGGGCATACCACAGATGAATACGGGAACATGGTCATTGGAACAAATATTCATACAGAGTTTTTAGGATTCAAAAAAAGTATTTTAGTTGCTACTGATGATGCAATTTTAATACTGAAAAAGGAAAAAGCTCAGAAAGTGAAGGATATTTATGAAAATTTATCCGATAAAAAATTAACATAAAAATACTGGTTATTTAAAGATGAAAAAATATGATTATTTAATAGTTGGGTCGGGCTTATTTGGAGCAGTGTTTGCGCATAAAGCAAAATTAGCAGGCAAAAGTTGTTTGGTAATTGATAAAAGAGATCATAAAGGAGGTAATATTTACTGTGAAAATGTTGAGGGAATAAATGTACACAAATACGGAGCTCATATTTTTCATACTAATGATAAATCTATATGGGATTTTGTAAACAGCTTTGTTGAGTTTAATCGATATACAAATTCACCTGTTGCCAATTATAACGGAGAGATTTATAATCTACCGTTCAATATGAATACTTTTAATAAGCTTTGGGGAGTTATTACGCCAAAAGAAGCTCAGGTATATATCAAAAACCAGATTAAGGAACTCAATATTTCTAATCCTTCAAATCTGGAAGAACAGGCTTTATCATTAGTTGGAACAGATATTTTTAATAAACTGATTAAAGAATACACTGAAAAGCAGTGGGGAAGAGACTGTAAGGATCTTCCTGCATTTATTATCAAAAGGCTCCCTGTTAGATTCACTTACGATAACAATTACTTTAATGATAAATACCAAGGTATCCCGATTGGAGGCTATAATAAGTTAATAGATGGGCTATTAGAGGGAATAGAAGTTCAGTTAGATACAGATTATTTCGGTAATAGGGAATATTTCGATTCTCTTGCAGAGAACATTGTTTTTACAGGCAAAATTGATGAATACTATGGCTTCCAGTATGGTAAACTTTCTTATAGAAGTTTACGTTTTGAGACTGAAGTATTAGACCATGAAAATTACCAAGGGAATGCTGTAGTAAACTACACAAGCAAAAATGAACCTTATACAAGAATTATCGAGCATAAGCATTTTGAATTTGGGACACAAAGTAAAACGGTTGTTACTAAAGAATATTCCTTAGAAGCAAGCAGCAATACTGAACCTTATTATCCTATCAATGATGATGAAAATAATGAATTGTATAGAAAATATAAGAAATTAGCAGACGGAGAAGAGAACGTTATTTTTGGTGGCAGACTGGCTGAATACAAATACTATGATATGCACCAGGTAATTGGTTCTGCGCTTAAAAAGGCTAGAGATATTTTTGGAATATAATATCTGATATTCTTATAAGACATAAATAATTTGAACATTAATTAAAATGAGTTCTTCTAAACTTATAAAAAACGCACTTTTCCTTAGCCTCGTTCAAGCGGTTAATTTTGTTTTCCCGTTGATCACTATTCCATATGTTTCCCGAATAATAGGTCCGGAAGGATATGGCATATTTAATTATTCAACAGCCTTTATTGGATATTTCACCCTTTTAATAGCTTATGGATTTGATTTAACGGGAACTCGAAAAATAGCTAAAGCAAATGGAAATAAGAACATCATTAATAATGTTATTTCGGAAGTATTGAGTGCAAGAATATTATTATTTCTTCTTTCCGTATCTTTATTTGTCATTGCATTATATTTTTTTGAACCTATTCAAAAAGATGTGCTCACTGTATCTGTTTTATTCATAGGATGTTTGGGTACAGTAATTTCACCTCAGTATATTTTTCAGGGATTACAGGAGCTTTCAATTTTTGCCAAGCTTAATTTTGTAAGGGGCGTTTTAAATGTTATTTTGATTTTTACTCTGATAAAAAAAAGTGACGATTATATTTTTTTAGCGGTACTGAATACATTTTTCATTATTTCAATAAATGTGTTTTTATTTGTTTATGTTATCTTTAAATTTAAATTATCTGTAAAGCTTATTTCAATACATAAATCATTAAGAATTATCTTTAATGAAAGGATGATTTTTTTTTCTACGGTAGTTATTAGTTTATATACTTCCACCAATACTATTGTGTTAGGATTTTTTGCTGAAAATAAAGAAATAGGATATTATACCACAAGCCAAAGTTTTCTGAATATTGTTAACTCAATTATTGCAATGCCATTATCTATGGCCCTTTTTCCCTTTATAGGAAAATCATTTGCTGTTTCTAAAGAAAATGGTATTAATACAATAAAGAGGATTATGCCTATTGTTTTTTATTTAACTCTAGCAGCCTCCGTTTGTTTATTAATTTTTGCCCCTATTGTAATAAAGCTATTTTATGGCCATAAATTTGATCAGTCTATACCAGCCTTACGGATTATCTCCTTTATACCATTTATAGTTGGGATGTCTAATATTTTTGGAATACAATTAATGCTTAATATGGGATTAGACAAGTTGTTTTTCAAAACAACCTTCATTGCAAGTATGTTTGGAATTATTCTTAATATTTTTATGAGTAAAACATGGGGATATATCGGAACGGCATGGAATTGTTTAATTATAGAATGCTTTGTAACATTATTAATGTATTTTGCTTTAAGACGAAAAGGTGTTCATCCATTCGACATTAATAATTTTCGATTTCATAACATGAAAAAAATGATTTTGGTCTCATTTCGTAAAAAATAAAAAAAATAAAAAAAAGAAAATATTACAGATAAGTACAGGATATGATATTTCTTTTAATGGAGGAATAACCAATTATGTAAGAAATATTTCTTCAACTTTATCTTCATTTGGCAATGAAGTATATGTTCTTTATTCGCAGAATAATGGTGAAGTTAAAGAATATGAATATAATTTGATAAATTATAATTCTATACTGAGACCCTTCCATTTGAGTAGTGTTATTAGTAATTCAGATATAGAAAATATTGAAAAGATAGTATCAGAATTACGTCCAGATATTATCCATGTTCATATGATGATTGATTTACCAGTTGGTGTTTTAGAGATGTTTATGAACTATGCTAAGGTGGTTATTTCACTTCATGATTATTCATATGTTTGTAATAGAATAATACTGCTTGATCGCGAAGGTAAATTATGCGAATCTTCCAATGGTAATCTTAAATGTAATAGTTGTATATCCTGGGAGGAAACAATTGATAGCAAACTTGGAAGTATCATTAGGAAGTCTGGGAAAATATTAGGAATTGACAAAATAAAAGATTCTTCGGGTCATAAAGAGAGATTTGAATTTGGAAAAAAAATGTTTTCAAATGTTAATGCATTGATTGCAGTATCCAATAGAGTAAAGGAAATTTATATAAGAAATGGATTCGAAAATAGTAATTTTTATGTGAATCATATTGGAAACTATACAGCAGAAGATGATTTTAGATTATCCTTTGGTAAAAGAGAACTTAAGAATAAAGATGAGAAATTTAATTTTGGCTTTATTGGAAATTTGAATTACCATAAAGGCTCTGATTTATTTTTTAAAATAGCAAGTAAAAGTCATCATAATTTCCATATTTATGGAGGAATTGATGCACATTTAATGGAGTTGGTTGAACAACTACCTAATGTAACATATCATGGAAAATATCAGCATAGTGATCTTAAAAATATTTTAAGTAATGTTGATATTGGATTAGTATTACCAATTTGGGAAGATAATGCGCCACAAGTCGTATTTGAGTTTTTAAATTCAGGAATTCCTATTTTAGGAACTAGAATGGGTGGTTTGCCAGATTTCATTAATGATGATAATGGTATTCTTTTCTCAAATAATGATGAGGAACTTGTAAATGTAATAAACTTTTTAAATAGTGAAGAGATATACTCTTTCTATAATAGAGTTGTTAACAATATTAAAGGAACTAAGAAGTCATCCGAACACATGAATGATTTATTATCAATTTATCAGAAGCTATGATAAAGTATTTAAAACTATTGAACTTATTTCGTGCTGATCTATTGTTTTTTTATAAAAGAAGCATGCAAAAAGTGGTTTGGAGAATGCAAAACCCACATAATTATACTACTTTATCCAGAAATGTTAAAAATACTAAAATAGTTCAGGTAGGAAATAAGTCATATGGAACACTTAATATTGAATCATTTGAAAATGATGCAGAAAAACTGATAATAGGTAATTTTGTTAGTATTGCACCAAATGTTTACTTTATATTAGGTGGAAATCACCAAATGTCTGCTTTTACTACATTTCCTTTGAAGGCTTTTTTTTTCGAGAAATATTCTCCCTTGGATGCAAGAACTAAAGGACCTATAAATGTTGAAGACGAGGTATGGATAGGGCAGAATAGTATTATTATGTCTGGAGTAACAATAGGACAGGGAGCAATTATTGCAGCGGGAAGTATAGTTACAAAAGATGTAAAACCTTACAGCATTGTTGGTGGAAATCCAGCAAAATTTATTAAATGGCGTATTTCTGAATCTTTAATTGAGAAGAGGAAAAAAATATCGCTTTCAAAAATTAGTATAGATAAGATTAAGGATAATCAAAATCTGTTTTATCAGGAACTTAATGAGGATGTTTTGAATGAAATAGATAAACTTAAAGACAAATATTAATTTTTTTTATTAAAAGAAATAAGAAAGTAATCTTACATAAGTTTATAAAAAATACAAATAAAAATAATGAAGCAATTAGCGATAATCATACCAGCATATAAACCGGATTATATAGAAAAGACTTTGATCTCAATTAATAATCAAACCAATAAAAATTTTACAGTTTATATTGGTGATGATGCGAGCCCGTATGAGTTGAAGCATATTGTAGATAAATTTAATGGTTCAATTGATATTGTTTATCATAAATTTGAAGATAATTTAGGAGGAACGTCTTTAACAAAACAGTGGGAGCGTTGTGTTGAATTATCAGAAGAAAAATTTATTTGGCTTTTTTCTGATGATGATATTATGGATCCAACAGCTGTAGATTCTTTTTATAAATATCAAAAATTAAAACCGGATTCTTCTCTGTTTAAGTTTTTCACTAAGATGATTGATGAAAACGGGAATGAAATTAAATTATATTTTGATAAAACAAATAATGAGAAGGACCGCATCTTACCTCAACAATTCTTAGATCGTAGATTAGGATACGACCGGTTTAGAAGTTATATAGTAGAATATATTTTTGATAGAAAAATCTTTTTAGAAAACCGGTTTGTTGATTTTCCTTTGGCTTGGTCTTCAGACGATGCCACATGGATTAAATACTCATTAAAGAATAATGGGATAGATATTATACCTGATTTTGTTCATTGGAGATACTCAGGTAAAAATATATCCAGTGATAACTCCAACAAGGATGTAATAGAAAAGAAACTAACAGCAATAGAACAATACATAGTATGGTTAACCACAGAGATAGATGGAAAGCTTTTAGTGAATAGGCAACTATTGGCCAGCTGGGTTGTAAACCAAGTCGCACACATGTTTTCAGATAATGATAAACTGAACAGATATTTATATAGTAAATATTCTGATTTTTTCACAAAAGAGGAAATAGAAAAGGCTTTGAAGAAGTTTTATAATAAAAAGAAAGCAGAAAAAATAAAGAAGGTTATCAGATTGTTAATTGGGAAATAATTATGTCTTATAAAAAAAAATTAATAATATTAACCTATGACTTTCCGCCTGGTAATGGCGGGATCGCAAGGTTATGTCGTGAAATAGCATCAGGGATGCATTCCTATTATTCTTCAGTTGAAGTGATAACAAGAGATATAGTTGGCCCTAATACAGATTTTAAGCCTAAAAATTTTGATATTAAACGATTTTCTGAAAAAAGAGGTCGGTTAGAGTTGGCAATTATAAAATATCTGAAGAATTATAATTCTTCAGAGGTTGATATTTTGTGTGGTGTTTGGCATCCCGAAGCAGGCTTAGCTTTACTGGCAGGCCATAAAAATATTTATGTATTAGGGCATGGTACAGAATTTTTATATGCAAAAAGTGTATTCAGAAAACATATTTGGATCAACACGTATTGTAAACTTATTTTGAAGAAAGTAAAAAAAATAATTACCAATAGCCACTATACAGAAGGTCTGATTAAAAATATTGATTCTAAGGCACCGACTAAAGTACTCCCTTTAGCTGTTGACTATCAATTTTTTCATCCTCAACCGAAAAACAATACAAACGATAATAAAATTAGAATAGCAACTCTTGCCCGTATTTTGGAATTTAAAGGATATGATACCATTGCAAATGCTATTGCCAGTCTGCCTGAAGAATATAAAAATAAAGTAGAATGGAATATAGGGGGTACAGGACCCTATTTACCTGAACTTAAAGAATTAATTAAAAGACTGAACATCGGAAAAAATGTTAATTTTTTAGGATTTATTAAAGATGAGCATCTAACAGAGTTTTACAATAAGAACAACATTTTTGTTCTCTGTACCAAAGAATCTCCATCTTCAACTGAGGTTGAAGGATTTGGCCTGGTGTTTTTAGAAGCACAGTCATGTGGTATTCCTGCTATTGGAACCAAAACAGGTGGAATTTCTGATGCTGTTGAACATGGTAATGGTGGGTGGCTGATTGAGCAAACTGATTTTTTAACTTTATCAAAAATGTTTATGGAGTATATAGATAACCCAAATATCCTTATTCTTCAAGGTACGAATGCAAGAAATAGAGTATTAGCTTCGTGCACTTTCGATATATATAATGATAAATTAAATAAAATTTTGAAAGATGATTGAATCTGCTGAAACTATTTTTAATAATTGGTTTTTTCTAATTTATTTATCATTAGCTTTTTTTGCGGGAATAATAATAATAGAGGTTTATTTTAAGAAAAATAAAGTAACCACTTTACAGAATATTTTAGTGATATGCTTTAGTGTCATTTTTATCTTAATGTTTGGATTACGTGATTATGATGTGGGGGTGGATACTATGATGTATAAAAGTGTATACAGCCTAGGTAAAAGTGATTTATATAATGAGAAGGGGTTTAACTTATATAATACGTTATTGTTCAAATTAGGTGCTTCAGACCGATTCTTTATACTTTCAATTGCATTCATATACCTTGCCCTTATATATGTATTTTTAAAAAGGAAACAGTTTAATAATATTTTCCTGATTTTCTTTTGTTGGGTAAGCTTATTCTTTTTTAAATCAATGGGAATTAATACGATCAGACAAGGATTAGCGTGTTCCATCTTCCTGGTAGGTCTTACTTTTAAAAAGAATTACATTAAATATCTACTTTTTGTTATTGCATTCACCTTTCATATTTCATTAGCCATAGCTTTGGTAGCATTTTTGATTTCAAAATTTTTTGACAAAAATAAGTATGCTATTATAAGTTTTATTTTAGGGACGATATTATCTATTACTAATATCCCCATCTATTCGTGGCTGTCGGTAATACCAGGTATAAACTCACTTGTTAATGATAAATTTCAATTATATAGTACTGTAAGTGCTTCCGATTACAAAATTGGGTTTAGAATTGATTTTTTTATTTTTAATCTCTTTTTTGCGATTGTTGGATATTACTATACTAGATATATATTAAAAGACAGTTCCAAAGAATCTAAAGATTATAACTTAGTATATAATATGTATTTATATCTGAGTGGTTTCTTTTTTATAATGTTTAACTCAGGCTACAGCGATCGTTATGGAGTATTATCATGGATGTTAATCCCTTTGCTTATAGCTCCGTTTTTTGAATATTCAAGCATAAAACCCAAAGTGTTTAATAAATTTACACTATTACTGGTCTGCTTTATTTTCGGTATAGTATTTTATAAATTAAAATTAAATTAAAACCCAAGTGTAATTTTGCAATGAAAATTCTCGTTTCTATTTTTACTCCAACATATAACCGGGCTGAATTATTATCTAGACTTTATGATAGTCTTGTTAAGCAAACCAATCAAAATTTTGAATGGGTAATAGTTGATGATGGTTCTATAGATAATACTTCAGAGGTTGTGAAAAAGTTCATCTCTGAGCAAAAAATACAGATTAATTATTATAAACAAAAGAACTCTGGAAAACATATTGCCATTAATAAAGGAGTAGAGATGGCTCGGGGCGAGTTGTTTTTTATTGTAGATAGCGATGATTATATATTGCAACATGCAGTCGATTTTATTGTTAATCAATACCAGGAAATAAAGGATGCCCCATCAGTAGGAGGTTTGTCCGCCCGTCGTGGTTACAATATTAATCAGGCTATCGGATCAGATAACTTTTCAAATTTTATGATAACTGATGTGTTTACATTTAGATATAAACACAATATTCAGGGAGATATGGCAGAAGTTGTTAAAACATCAGTATTAAAAGAATTCCCATTTCCTAAGATAAATGAAGAGCGATTTTGCCCGGAAAGCCTAATATGGAACCGTATTGGATTAAAATATAAATTTTTGTGGTTACCGGATATTATTTATATCGGAGAATATTTAGAAGGAGGGCTCACCGATAATATTTTTAAGATTAGAAAAAAATCTCCGGATTCTACAATCCTATTTTACAAGGAACTTCAGGAAATGCCTATTCCGTTTATACAGAAAGTTAAGGCTAATATTAATTACTGGAGATTTGCAAAGTTTTCTGAAAAGAAATTTTACAACAAGTGGAGTAATACCAATCCACTATTGTCTTTAATAGGACTCCCTTTAAGTTTAATTTTTTTAGTGAAAGATAAATAATGAGAATCTTGCAAATTATAGACAGTTTACATGTTGGTGGAGCAGAAAAACTAATAGTTGACACAATTCCTTTAATGGTTAAAAAAGGGAATACTGTGAATGTTTTATTATTGAACGGAGAACATACAGCTTTTTATAATGAGTTGTCAAGCAAAAATTGTTGTAAAATTTATTCACTTGGTAGATCATATTACAATCCAATTTATATTTTTAAAATAATTAAATATTTTAGAGATTACGATATAATTCATGTACATCTTTTCCCTGCTCAATATTATACAGTAATAGCAAAAATATTGTCATTTTCTAAAATAAAATTGATTTTTACAGAACATAATACAGGAAATTCAAGAATGGATAATCCAAGATTTAGATCGTTAGAACGATTTATTTATAAAGGATTTAGTAAAATAGTATGTATTACGCAAGAAGTCAAAAATTCTTTAATAAACAAACTTAAACTTAATAAGGACAAGCTTTTTGTGATTAACAACGGAATTAATATTCAAGAAATTTCAAATGCTATTCCAGAAAATAGAATTAATTTTGGATATAGTGAGTGTGAGAAATTACTCATAATGGTCGCAGGATTTAGGGAACAAAAAGATCAAGATACAGTTATAAAATCATTATCTATGTTACCTTCTAATTATAAATTGATATTAGTAGGCGATGGGATCAGAAGAGAAAATCTGCAATCACTTGTTCAAGAATTAAATTTGCAAAATAGAGTGAATTTTCTAGGAATAAGAACAGATGTTTATCGTTTAATAAAAATGTCAGATATTGCTATTTTAAGTTCACATTGGGAAGGGTTTGGTTTAGCTGCAGCAGAGGCAATGGCCTGTGGTAAACCAACAATTGCTTCAAATGTTGGAGGTTTAGCGCAAGTTGTTAATAATGGAGGTTTACTCTTTGAAAAAGGAAATTCTACTGATCTAAAAAGACAAATTATTTCTTTAGAAGATATTAATCATTATAAATTAATTTCTAATAAATGTTATGAAAAATCACTTGAATATGATGTTACAAACATGGTGAATAGTTTATTAGATTTATACCAATCAGAATGCAAAAAATAGTACGTACTTCTACCATACCATTGTCACTAAATATATTACTAAAAGGACAATTAAAATTTTTGTCAAAAAAATTTGAAATTATTGGACTTTCATCTCAAGGAAATGATTTAATCGAAGTAGGTAAAAGAGAAGAGATAAAAACGATTTCTGTCGATATGGAACGTGGTATTAGCCCGTTTAAAGATTTAATTTCACTTTTTAAACTTTATAGTCAATTTCGAAAAGAAAAACCGACTATTATTCATTCTATTACACCCAAAGCAGGCTTGTTAACGATGTTAGCAGGTAAAATGGCTGGTGTACCTATACGAATGCATACCTTTACAGGACTCATTTTTCCAACTAAAACAGGTAAGATGCAACAACTATTGATTAAAATGGATCAATTGCTTTGTTGGTCAGCAACAAATATTTATCCTGAAGGTAACGGCGTAAAGAATGATTTAATTTCTTATAAAATTACGTCTAAACCTCTTAAAGTAATTGCAAATGGTAATGTGAACGGAATTGATTTGAACTATTTTTCTAAAAATAATATTTCAGAAGAAAAACAAGTACAATTAAAAGAAAAACTCAATATTTCTGAAAGTGATTTTATTTTCATTTTCGTTGGTCGTTTGGTTGGAGATAAAGGAATCAATGAATTAGTTGAAGCGTTTCAGAAACTAGAAATTAGAGATCTGAAATTAGGAATTAGTTCCGAACACCAAATCTCCAGTCTCCAGTCTCCAATCTCTAATTCCCAATCCCGAATCCCTAAACTCTTATTAGTAGGTCCATTAGAAACAGAACTTGATCCTTTAAAGGAGGAAACGTTAAAAGAAATAGAGCTAAATAAAAATATCATTTCGGTTGGTTTTCAAAAAGATGTTCGTCCTTATTTCGCAATTTCGAATGCGTTAGTATTTCCAAGTTATCGTGAAGGATTCCCGAATGTAGTAATGCAGGCAGGAGCAATGGAATTACCAAGTATTGTAAGCAATATTAATGGGTGTAACGAAATTATAGTTGAAGGAGAAAATGGTACGATTATTCCTGTAAAAAATGCAGAAGCAATTACAGTAGCTATGCAAAAGTTGATGGAAGATAAAGACTATTACTTAAGTTTAAAGAATAATGCTCGCCCAATGATACAATCACGTTATGAACAACAAGTAGTGTGGAACGCTTTGTTAGATGAATATAATATATTGATTAAAAAACTGGATATCAAGAATTAGATATTAGAAACTAGAAATCAGTGATCAGAAACTAGTCTTTCTAATTCTAGTTCCTAGTCCCTAAAATAAAAGATATGAAAACGCATAAGGACTTAGATGTTTGGAAGAAATCGGTTGATTTTGTTACGATTATTTATAAAGAAACACAATCTTTTCCAAAAGAAGAAATATATGGTTTGACCAATCAAATTAGAAGATCAGCAGTTTCTATATCTTCAAATATAGCAGAAGGAGCTGCACGTAATTCTGATAAAGAGTTTATTCATTTTTTATACATAGCCTTAGGTAGTTTAATGGAATTAGATACTCAATTATTAATTTCAAAAAATATTAATTTTATATCAGATTCTGATTATATAATTTTACAAGCAAAAATTGAAGAAATAGGTAAAATGTTAAATGGATTAATAAAATATCGTAAATCAAAACTCTAGTCCCTAATTTCTAATCCCCAATATCTAATCTCTAAATTAATGTATAAACACTTTTTCAAACGCCTTTTTGACTTTATCATTGCTTTGATAGGGTTGATTATTCTTTTGCCAATATTTCTATTCGTAATGGTAGGCTTATACTTAGCCAATGAGGGAAAACCATTTTTCTTTCAAGCTCGTCCAGGGTTGAATGAAAAGATTTTCAACATCATCAAATTCAAAACCATGAATGATAAAAAGGATTCTAATGGAAATCTTTTACCAGATGCGGAACGCTTAACGCCGATTGGTGCATTTGTCCGCAAAACATCATTAGATGAAATCCCGCAACTCATTAATGTGTTGAAAGGAGATATGAGTTTGATAGGACCACGACCGTTGTTACCGCAATATCTACCTTTATACAATGAAACACAGAAGCGCAGGCATAATGTTCGCCCGGGTATCACCGGTTGGGCACAAGTCAACGGACGAAATACGATTTCATGGTCAAAGAAATTTGAATTGGATGTAGAATACGTCGATAATTTATCTTTCTTGATGGATGTAAAGGTATTTTTAACAACCTTCAAAAAAGTGTTTAAATCGGAGGGAATATCTCAAGTGGGGCAGGCAACTGCGGAAGCGTTTAATGGTAAAAATTAAAAAATAATATGAAAAAAATTGCAATTTTTGGTGCTGGCGGTTTTGGTCGAGAAGTGAAGACTATAATTGATAAGATTAACATTGTCAATCCCAATACATACGATTTTATAGGGTTTTATGATGATGGTAAAGAAAAAGACTCTATTGTGAATGGATATCCTGTTTTAGGAGGAATTGAAGAGTTGAACGAAGTAAATGAAGAGTTGTGTTTGGTAATTTCCATTGGTGACCCAAAAATTAAACAAATTATATTAAATAAAATTACTAATCCTAATATTCACTATCCTTCTATTGTGCATCCTAATGCTTCAATATCTAAAGATGATGTGAAGATAGGAAAAGGTTGTATTATTTGTGAAGGAAATATTATTACTTGTAATATAGTCATAGGAGACTTTGTTATTTTAAATTTAATGTGTACAGTAGGGCATGATACTATAATTGATGATTATTGTGCGTTCATGCCTTCGGTCAATATTTCAGGAGAAGTACATATTCATAAAGGAGTTTATGTAGGAACTGGTGCTAAAATTATCAATTTATTAGAAATTGGAGAAAATACAATTCTAGGAGCAGGAGCAGTTGTTTCCAAATCATTACCAGCTAACTGTACAGCAGTTGGGATACCTGCAAAACCAATTAAATTTCATTGATAAATTATTTTTTGCTGAAAAATGAAGATAGATATTTATGGAGCGAAAGGTCATGCAAAAGTTATTGTTGAATTATTAGAAGAAATAAAATATAAGATTATAAATGTATATGATGATGATTTGTCTATTACATCACTTTTCAATTATTCGGTAATTCACGAATTTACAATGAGTTCTAATTTAATAATTTCGATTGGAGATAATGAAATTAGGAAAAAACTAGTTGATAAATTAAAAGTAGAGAATTATCCTACACTAATTCACCCTAAAACATCTGTTTCAAAAAGAGCAAAAATAGAAGAAGGTACTGTTGTAATGTCAGGTGTCTCGGTGAATTCAGAAGTCAATATAGGAAAACATTGTATCATTAATACCAATGCTTCTATTGACCACGAATGTATAATTAGTGATTATGTGCATATATCTCCAAATGCTGCTTTAGCAGGAAATGTTGAGGTAGGTGAAGGTACACATATTGGGATTGGCGCATCTGTTATTCAAGGAATAAAAATAGGTAATTGGTGTACAATTGGTGCAGGTGCTGTTATTATAAAAGATATTCCGGATGGTGCCACAGTTGTAGGAAATCCAGGTAGAAACATTAAAATAAAAGATATAAACGAATAAAAAATAAGGCTCCTAATGGAGCTTTTTTATATATTAACCAGCTTAAAGAATTCGTATAACTTGATTTCTCTAGCTTCACAAATTCTTTCAAGTGTGGATATTGGCATATTATATTCAATATAATTATCATCTTGAGAAGCTTTTTTTATTTTTCTGACAACGCTTTCTTCAATATTATGTTCGTCAGCAAACTTTCTTTGTGATTCAGATTTTGTTATCCAGTTATTATATATGAATTTACATATACGTCTATTAGAACTATCCATGATAGCAAATTAGTAGTAGTAAATAAAAATATTGCGGTCGATAATGCGCAATTAAAATATTTTTATTATATTTGTTTACAGATAGTTAAAAAATAAAGTAAAATACTTTTATCTCGCTTTTGAAAACTGGTAATTTTTGTAGCAACGAGAAAATAAGTAAATTTGCTCACGACCTAGGCGTGGGCTCTCTTATTGTTGCTCGGTATACCAGTACCTCTAATGCTTTAAGATGAGTTCCATGCCTTTCTTGTTT
This sequence comes from Empedobacter sp. UBA5987, assembly GCF_002429865.1. NCBI lineage: Bacteria > Pseudomonadati > Bacteroidota > Flavobacteriia > Flavobacteriales > Weeksellaceae > Empedobacter > Empedobacter sp. UBA5987. Next base: position 14,551 of record NZ_DJBB01000016.1, on the reverse strand, counting down.
TTGGTCGTTTTCTTCCATCACAATCGCATCGAACTTCATATAATATGCTTGGTTTTATTCCTCTACAAATCAAGTAAAGTACGCTCTCTAAATATGTATTTCTTATAATAGAAATGCACAGATGGTTATTCGATTCAGTTAGAATTGTAAGATGTATATATTAGATTTTAGATATTAGTATTGAGATTTTAGAATTGTAAAATGTAGTAGTTGTGATGTATAAAGTATAAAGTAAAATGTATTCAGATTAAGGATGAGGTTCTGAGATGAGTTGAGATAGACAAAAAGATGATGTTTTGAACATAATTACGTGAACAAGAGAATAATTAGTAGTTCTTTATTTATTACTTTTTTGCTTGATCAAAAAGTAATCAAAAGTTATTCATATGATTTATTATTATTTTTAAGGTATTCATGAATGCAAAGCATTACAAGACTGCGATTTTCGACGTTCAATTCTCATCTCACGCACTAAAAAGATTAAATGATTCGCATACGCTCACTAATCTTTTTTACGCTTGTTTCAATGGATTGAAGCTCGTCTGCAAATCGTATGTCAACTCTAAAATTCGTTGTTAAAAAAGGATTTGAATATTAATAAGAAAAAAAACGTAAAACGTTAAGCGTATCACGTAAAACATAACAAAAAACCCCTTTCCTAAAACAAAGTTGGCGCGATGTACAGGAAAAGGAGTGGATTTTAAAACTAATGTTGAATTAAAAAACTATGTAAAATTATGAAAGAGTAAACAGATTCACACTCTATCCCCCGAAGACAACACAAAGAGTATAAATGATCTTCATAAAATGATTAGTGTTAATTTTTTTCATTTATTAATGTATTTTTTAAAACTTGTCTATATCGGGGGATTTATAAAGGATGCGATTCTGAGACAAGCTCAGAATGACAGCGAGATAAGAGCCTAAAGAGAAATTGGATATATTAAGAGGATTAGTAGTTCTTTATTTTATTACGTTCATTTTTGTCTTGACACAAAAACGAACAAAAAAAGTCAAGTCTGTGCTTACAAGTCGGTCAATAATGGCTACTCGCTAAATGCTTTAG
>NZ_DJBB01000016.1:0-13477 GCF_002429865.1 Empedobacter sp. UBA5987 | reverse complement strand
GTCAAGTAAAAAGTGACATTAAAGAAAAGAATACCTGAGCCATATTATGGCTCCTCCTTTTAATTTCAAATGTTTTTTGCGCTCAAAAAATGAAAATAAAGAACAAATTTGAAATAAAAAAACAAAACCTCCTTTCCCTAAAACAAAGTTGGCGCGATGTACAGGAAAAGGAGTGGCTTTTAAAACTAATGTTGAATTTTAAAAAACTTATGTAAAATTATGAAAAAATTTTACTTCAAACTCAGTAGGCAGTCATTTGCTGTATTATTGGGATTGTTTTGTGCAACACCATTGTTAGCACAAACAGGAAAAACCGTGACTGGAACGGTAAAAGAACTTCAAGTCCCGCTAGTGGGCGTAATGGTAAAAGAGGAGGGAACCGATAATTCCACTTTTACTGATGACAATGGAAATTACTCGTTGACTTTACAACAGGATAATGCTAAACTGATTTTCGAGCAATTGGATTTCCCTATTCGTGAAGAAGAAGTATTGAATAGAAGCGTGATCAATGTACGTTTCACAAAAGAAGAGGAGGAGGGGATTCAGTTGAAAGATGTGGTGATTAATGCGGGGTATTACAATATAAAAGACAAAGAACGAACGGGGTCTATAGCACGTGTTACGGCTAAAGAAATAGAGAATCAGCCCGTGAATTCTATTTTAGATGCTTTGCAAGGTCGTGTTCCTGGTTTAGAGATTACACCAACTTCTGGAACAGCAGGCGGCGGCTACACCATTCGGATAAGAGGCCAAAATAGTATTGCTGCGGGGAATAATCCTCTATTTATAGTAGATGGTGTTCCATTTGATACCAATTCGATGGGAGATACTTCAACCTCAGCACAAATCTTTTATGGGTCAACTATAAATCCTTTAAATTATATCGATCCACAATCTATAGAATCTATCGAAGTTTTGAAAGATGCTGATGCTACAGCTATTTATGGATCACGGGGAGCCAATGGTGTACTATTGATTACCACTAAGAAAGGAAAAGCGACAAAAACAAGTATTTCTATAGATGCTTCTACCACTGTTATTAGCCCTACTAAGCTTCCTAAACTACTTACTACCGAACAATATCTAGATATAAGAAAAAAAGCCTTTGTGAATGATGGTGTAACGAAATACCCTACGACAGCCTACGACATAAATGGAACATGGGATATGACCAGATATACAGATTGGCAAAAACTACTTATTGGGAATACAGCTTTCAATCACAACATTCGTACCTCTATTAATGGTGGAAATGAGCAAACTAATTTTATGATAGGTGCCAATGTCATGAAAGAAACTTCTGTTTTCTATGGTAATTTTGCATACAATAAATTCAGTTTTTTTTCGACATTAAACCATAAAACAGCGAATAACAAACTAAAATTGCAATGGACCACTAATTATGGACAGGATAAAAACTATTTGCCTACACAAGATTTAACCAGAACTGCAAGGACACTTGTTCCAAATGCTCCGAGGTTGTTTAATGAAGATGGTAGCTTAAATTGGGAAAACAATACTTGGACAAACCCACTTGCGGCACTCAATGCCAGTTACCGCAATAATACACGTAATCTAAATACAAATTTGAATACAAGTTATCTGTTGATGGATAATATTGTTTTACGAACAAACGTAGGGTATAATCGATCAGATTTAGATGATAGTCAACTTAATCCACATACTATTCGTAATCCTGCTTTTGGTGCTACAAGTCAGCAATCTAACATGACTAAAAATTCTGGTCATCATGAAGGGTGGTTAATAGAACCCCAATTGGATGGTAATTTTAATTTAACTGCTTCGAGTAAACTAAGCGTATTAATTGGGGGGACTTTGAATAGCCAAACAACAACTAAGTTGGTGATTATGGCAAATGGTTTTACAGACAACCAATTAATGAATGTTTTAAGCGCTGCTAAAAATGTGACGATATACAAGGATACTGAAGAGCAATATAAATATGCTGCTCTGTATGGAAGAGTAAATTATAATCTACACGAAAAATACTTCGTTAACTTGACGGGACGACGAGATGGATCGAGCCGATTTGGTCCTAATCATCGGTTTGCAAATTTTGGTGCAGTTGGTGCTGCTTGGCTTTTTTCGAAAGAAAGTTTTCTACGTGAGGTATCATGGTTAAGTTTTGGGAAATTGAGAGGAAGCTATGGGGTAACAGGAAATGATCAGATTGGAGATTATCAATATCTAAATACCTATAACATCAGTCAGAATGGATATGATGGGAATATACTATTGACAACAGCACGTTTGTATAATCCTGATTTTTCATGGGAGAAAAATAAAAAGTTGGAATTTGCTTTAGAAACCGCATTCCTAAAAAATAGAATTAACCTAACACTGAATTATTATCAAAACCGATCAAGCAACCAATTGGTTGGCTATAGTTTACCCGCTATAACAGGTTTTACCTCTATACAAGCAAATTTGAATGCTGTTGTAGAAAATAAAGGTTGGGAAATGGATTTGCAAGTTGTTCCTATAAAATCTGCTAAATTCAACTGGTCTACTTCTTTTAATCTTACTATTCCTAAAAATAGATTGGTGGCATTTGATGGTTTAGAAAACACCTCCTATGCAAATATGTATGTGATTGGAAAATCATTGAACAGTAAGAAGATGTATCATTTGCAAGGGATTAATCCAACTACTGGTTTGTATGAATTTACAGATTATAATGGTGATGGAAAGATAACCGCCATAGAAGATAAACAACAAGTTTTATCATTAGATCCTTCTTTTTATGGAGGTTTCACCAATTCTGTTTCCTATGAAAACTTTAATATCGAGCTCTTTTTTCAATTTGTCAAGAAAAAAGGATTTAATGAATTCTATGGGACTACTATGCCGGGTACAATGTATAATCAGCCTGCTTCTGTATTAAATCAGTTTCCAAATGGGGTAATTCAGAATTATTCAAGTGGCTCTAATTCCGCAGCGACAGTTGCTTATTCTAACTTTAATAATAGTGATGCGATGGTAACCGATACCTCTTTTATTCGATTGAAAAACGTGTCATTGTCTTATAAACTTCCTCTAAGTAAAAATCAGTCCAATCAATATGTGATTTATGCGCAAGGTCAGAACCTATGTACATGGAGTAAGTATAAATACGGTGATCCAGAACAGACAACTGGTTTTCTTCCTCCTTTGAGAAGAATTTCGATAGGATTTAAAGCTAATTTTTAATGACACAATTATGAAAAAATATCAAAACATAGTAAGCTATTCTTTATTCGTTTTCCTAATAGGAAATACGATAATAAGTTGTGAGAATTTTGTGGAATTGGATTCTCCAAAAGGACAATTGAACCAAAAAGATGTATTTGAAAATAACCAAACAGCACAAGCCGCCGTTACCACTTTATATGCATTATTACGTGATAACAGCTTAATAGCTGGAAATTTATCTAGTGCTGGTTTTTACATGGGAATTTACTCAGACGAGTTAGATAGTTATACTACTGCTAACAGCGTGACGGATTTATTTTACAAACATCAAATTATCCCTACAAATAGTGGTGTGAAAGAGGTTTGGACAAGTTCCTATAAAGTAATATACGAATGCAATGCGGTAATAGAAGGTGTAGAAAAATCAAAAGGATTGACCAATGAGCAAAAGAAACAATACAAAGCTGAGGCACTATTTATCCGCTCGTTAACTTATTTCTATTTAACCAATTTATTTGGAGATATTCCATTTATTACGACAACAGATTATACGATTAATCAAAAAAGTTCAAAAACAAGTCATCAAAATGTGTTTTTAAAAATTGAAGAAGATCTTATTGAATCTAAACAACAATTAGGTGAACTTACATCGGCTACAAGTAACCTTAGGGCAAACAAATATAATGTTACAGCATTATTAGCACGTCTATACATCTACCAAGAGAAATGGGAAAAAGCTGAAATTGAATCGTCTGAACTTATAAATTCAGGCAAATTTCAGTTAGAGAATGAGTTGAATAAAGAGTTTTTGAAAGAAAGTCGTTCTACACTATTCCAATTAAAAGCTAAAGTAGAAGGTGGAAATTCTAATGAAGGTGGTATTTATATTTTTGAGGCTGGCCCTCCACCTAATGCTTCTTTATCCCCTCACCTATTTGAATCTTTTGAGCCAACTGATTTGAGAAAACAACAGTGGACAAAACAAATTACTACTAATGGGAAAAATTGGGTAATGCCCTTCAAATACAAAGAAAAGTATGCGACAACAACAAGTAAAGAATATACCATTGTTTTTAGACTTGCTGAACAGGTTTTAATTCGAGCTGAAGCACGATTGAGATTAGGCAATTTGAATGGAGCAAAAGAGGATATAAATAGTATTCGAAAAAGAGCTGGATTAACACCTATCACAACTTCATCTTCTCAAGATATTTTTGAAGCAATTGTAACGGAACGTCAACATGAATTGTTTACAGAACATGGCCATCGTTGGTTTGATTTGAAACGATGGAAATTGGCAGATCAAGTCTTAAGTCCGATAAAAGCAAATTGGAAAGCAACTGATGTATTATTACCAATTCCGGAAGCTGAACTTTTAATTAATCCAAATCTATTACCACAAAACCAAGGCTATTAAGAAGTTGTACTACAATACAACATCATAAAAAGGCATTCATACAAACATCAGAATTAGTACCAATGGAAAAAATAAGTAAAATAATATTCCTCATCCTGTTGGGATTTGTTCTCTCGACCTACAACGTCTTTGGTCAAGAGATAAATAAGAAAACATATACACACGATTTAGACAGTATATGGTCTACTAATACAACAATTCGTGATATTAGCACTAACGGAAATTGGATTGAAACCTCTGAGTTCTTCTCAGGTAAGAATATCATTCGATTATTTCATCCTTCAACCTCAAATGTAATAGAAAGAGAAAATACAAAAAAGAGTTTATTTTCTAATAACGAACATTTTGCAATCCTTTTAAGTGAAAGCAAACTTGAAATAATCGATTTAAGAAATTTGAAAAGCGTTCTTGTGTTGAATAAACCAATTAGAAAAGTAGAATTTGATTCGACCAATCAACAGCTTGCTTATTTAACAACTGATGATGTTTTGACGCTATTTGATACCAAGACGGAAAAATTTGTTACAAAACATAATGTTTCCAACTTTAGTTGGAGCCCTGCTTCATCTACATTAGCAATTCTTTCTAAGGATGGAAAAACAGTTGGTTTTTATAGCTCAAAATTAGAGGCTATTGATCAGCTATCAAGTGATATAGGCACGTACATTTTTAATGATCGATCTCCTCTAAATAATTGGAGTAAAAATGGACAGTATTTTTCATTTCTTGAAAATGAAAATGAAAAGAGAAAAATAGTTCGTTATGCATTCCAAACAAAAAGGCTGAATTTCATCAATGTAGAAAATTGGTTGAAAATAAATCCTTCTTATCATTTTATGGATGAATCTATTCGTGTATTAGCGGATGGAAAGTATATTGAATTTCAACTAAATGAAAAAAGTACCGAAGATTCTTTAAAAGGAATTGAAAAGTGGTCTACCAACGATACGTGGATCTATCCCAAAGAACAATTAATGAAACAAAAAGATGGTTATAAACGGTTTATTTGGACTGTTGATGAATACGATTCTGTTACGGAAATAAAAGGAAACCAATTCGCACTTAATAGTAATATCCACTTTGCCTTGACATTTGATAGAAAACAGTATGAACCACAATATAGATATTTTGAAATTGCAGATGTTTATTTAAATGATTATCAATCAAAAAAATCATATAAAATAATCGATAGTCTGTATACCAATCCTAATTTTATTTCTGTTTCACCAAATGGGGAGTACATTGCTTATTTTAAAACGAAGCATTGGAATTTGTATGATGTAAAAAAGCAAACACATAAAAAGTTAACAACAGTTCTTTCTCAAGTTTTTTATGATAGAACTAAAGCAGAAACTGACAAACCACCTTTTGATCAGCCCTATTGGTCAGAGGATGGAAAATTTATTGTACTAACATCAACCTATGATTTGTGGCAGTTTAGTATAGATAAAAATGAAGTAAAGCAAATTACCTTTGGAGAACAAAAAGAAGAACACAATCGTTTGGCATCTCTCAATTTAACGAACTCATTAAATCGTCGTATTGACATGAATAAACCACTGATCATTAAACTCCTTAAAGATGATCAGTCACACGGAATAGCGTTCTTAAAAAAGGGAAAAGTGATACATTCTTTCAGAACTGATGCCGAAATCAATCCAATTTACAGTGATAGCAACAAAAATAAATTGTATTACAGAAAAGCAAAATACAATGAATCACCTTCAATTCATGAACTTTCAACTAATCATACAACGCGTATTATTTACCAAAGCAACTCTAAGCTAGGTGAATACGACTTAGGTTTTTCTAAAAATATAAACTATACATCTATAAATGGAAACGTGATGAATGGAGCTCTTTTATACCCTTCTCAGTACGATTCAACTAAAACATATCCTATGGTTGTGTACATTTATGAAAAGAATTCGTTTAAAGTAAACGAATTTACTTTACCATCTAAAAATTCACCTATCGGATTTAATTTCATGGACTATGTATTAGATGGCTATTTTGTTTTGTTACCCGATATAGAATATGAAATTGGAAACCCGGGCAGATCTGCTTTGGTAAGTGTAGAAAATGCCGTAAAAAAAGCTGTAGAACTATCGACAATTGATCAAAAAAGAATTGGTTTAATTGGACATTCATTTGGTGGGTATGAAACAGCCTTTATTTCTACACAATCTAAATTGTTTAGAACAGCTGTTGTTGGTTCAGCTATAACCGATTTGATTAGTTATTACCATGATTATAATATAGATAATCAGTCAGATCAATTATGGCGATTAGAAAATTACCAATTAAGAATGGGTGATAGTTTATATAATTTAAAAGATAAATATTACAAAAACTCGCCTCTTTATCATATAGAAGAATTACAAATACCAGTTTTAATATGGACAGGCAAAGAAGACTATAATGTAAATTGGTACCAAAGTGTGTATTTTTTTATGGGAATAAAACGATTAGGAAAAAAAGCCGAATTACTTTTATTTGATCATGAAGGACATACCTTAAAAAATAAAACCAATCAACAATTTTTATCCACTAAAATAAAAAATTGGTTTGATACGTATTTAAAATAAAAGAACGGAGCAGATGCTCCGTTCCTATTTAAATTAGACTTAAATATTATTGACGATATAGTGGAATACTACACGAAGTTTCTGATAAATCTCTCAATTCAAAAACATCTTTTTCAATTCCATTTTCGTTCACAGTACAAGGTAATCCAATTGTTGTTGAACATTCAACTTTTACGTCATCACAATGATTTGTTGCAGAATTGTAAATATATCCTGTCATAGCTTCTTCTTCACTATTTTGAGAAGATTTACTTTCAGTGGCAAATGCAAAAGCAACAGCCATCATTCCTACCCCGATTGGTAGCGCTTTTTTTAGAAAATTTGTTTTCATTTTGTATAATTTTAATGTGGTGACTTACTCTATTGTACAGGTTTTCAGTCATCCCCTGCGTTGCGCAACGATTTATTTTCTTTTGTTATAGATATAAAGTTCATGATCTACAATCGCAAATATTTTGTTTTTGTAAATGGTGAAATTTCTAAGTTGATTTTTAGGTGAATGGTAGAGGTAAAAGCTATGAGTATAGCTTTTGTTCACCAAATCATATTGATCTATGACACTTGTACCTTCTATTTTTTGTTCGAAATTGCCTAGTCGATCAGTCGATATATAGAGTTGATTACCATAAGTAGAGGCTAATTTGTTTACAAGTAAGGTTTGTGGTCCTAGCTTATATTGTTGTGTTTTTTTATAATAGGCTACATCGATCTGAACTTTAGAAATAGTATCAATGGTATTTCCTGTTTTCATTTCAGCTAATTCAGCTTCAAATTCGAGGTACTGATTTTTGTAGTAATAGACATAGATAAACTTTTTTAATTGGGAATTCCATAGTAATGTACCGTCTGACTCAAATGTACCGTCAAGTTGTTTTTCTAGACTGCCATAGTTAAGTTGTAGTTGATGCTCTGATAACAATCCCAATACATTTGCTTTTACTTTGGTACTATAAGTTGCTATCCCAAACTTAGAAGAATCTGCTACCACAAATTGATTATAATATACATCTCCTTTAGAAATGGTATTTGCTTTCCAATCATCAATTTTACCTCGAAATAAAATGCCAACCGAACCGTCTCCTAAATAAAAATAAGGTGTTTGTACATAAGCAATCACTCTTTTATAAGGCAGGTTATATTGATCAATTTCTAGTTTTATATCCTTCATTTGATTAGCGAGATAATCATATCTTTTAAGAAATAATGGTGTTTCTGTATTGGCTAAATAGAGATAACAACTATCAATTCCTGCTATATAATAACCAGTTGATTCTAAGTCGAAAGTAGTTTGTTTTTCGGCTAAATGCGGAATGTATTTACGCGTAAACGCATTGTTATACTGAGATTTCTTTTCTGATAAACCATATAAAATGGTTACACTAACAATTCCAATTAAAATAAGAAAGAATTGTTGAATTACATAACCTCTCCATGTTTGAGAGATGTTTGTTATTCTAACGCCAATTAAAGCCAATCCTACAAATACACCATTAAAAATGAGATGTTCTGTCCATCCCAATTTTTCTAAAACACCACCACATGAACAAGGAGTAAATGCCGTGAAATGTAGAATAATGATAATATAGGTCGTGAACATCACCATTAAGAAAAGTGAAATCTGTAAAGCGAATGCTCGGAACCGTTCAAACATCAAAAAGATTGCTGTTACAAGTTCTATAGCAATAATTCCATACGAAATAGGAATCGCATAACTAGCTAATAAGGGTGATTGTCCCAATTGCGTTTGAAAAGTCTCAAAATCGATAAGCTTACTGACTGCTGCATAGACAAATAAAACAATAAAAAGGTAGCAAATGAGTGTTTGTAAAATAGGAGTTACTTTTCTCATGTTTTTGTGTTTTACGGTTAACGGTAAAGGGTTAACGGTTAATGCTATACAAAGTTCAGAGAAGTTATTGAGCAAGTCAATACCTATTTTTAGAAAAAACAGACCAATTTTTGTTAATTCTACTCATTTTTTAAAAATAGAACTCATTTTTTTGAAAAACCTCTCATTTTTGATGAGTTTTAGAATTGTTCTATATAAGGTAGTCTTATTTTAACCAGATTATTTGAAAACCTTTTTCTCGATACAAAATTCTTTTAGAATTCCACTCAAAATGGGGATTTATTGATGAATTGCTTTAGAAATTATGTTAAGGTTTAGTTGTTTTTAGAATATAACTTTTTTATTGCCAGAAATGTTAGTATGAGATGACGATATTTTACCCAATGAAAGCCAATTTATGAAGTTGCATATTTTTTATTATCTTGCTCTAAAATAATAAAAGTTAAATTATGGCTAGTTCTATCAATTTAAAAATATTCAAAGAATTTATTAAGTCGAGTAATTTTGGAGGTTTCCTCCTTTTTTTATGCGTACTGATTTCTTTAATTATAGCTAATTCATCTTTAAGTGACACATTAAAAAGTGTATTATCTTATGAATTTGGAGTCGAAAATAGTTGGATTCATTTAAAGTATAGTACAAGCATGTGGATTAATGATGGATTAATGGCTATTTTTTTCTTACTTGTAGGTCTAGAAATAAAAAGAGAAATTGTAGAAGGTGAACTATCATCACCTAAAAAAGCTATTCTTCCTATTTTAGCAGCAATGGGTGGTGCGATAGTGCCTGCGTTAATATATATATATTTTAATATAGGTTTGGATACTTCAGGTGGATGGGGAATTCCTATGGCTACAGATATTGCATTTGCATTAGCAGTTATATCATTGTTAGACAAAAGGATTCCGATAAGTTTAAAGATTTTTTTGGCTGCATTAGCTATAGTGGATGATCTGATAGCTATTTTAGTGATAGCTTTATTTTATTCATCAGGTATAGACTTAGTGTATTTAATGTATGCGGGTGTAGGCCTAGGAGTATTAGTGTTAATGAATAGATTAAACGTTGAGAATCCTTATTTATATTTGATTCCAGGAATATTTATATGGTATTTTGTACATCATTCGGGTATACATGCTACAATAGCAGGTGTATTAGTAGCAATGACTTTACCAACAAATAATACTGATCAAGAATCGCCATTAGAACGATTAGAACATGCCTTAGTAAAGCCTGTAAACTTTATTATTATTCCAATTTTTGCATTTGCTAATACTAATATAACTATTTATAACGAGATGCTTGAAGGATTAAGCTCTCCTTTAGGATTAGGTATTTTATTAGGTTTATTAGTTGGTAAACCAATAGGTATTGTATTAAGTTCCATTATTTGCTCAAGATTTGGCATTGGTCAGTTACCAGAAGGGAGTAATTTAAACCATATTTTAGGTGTAGGATTATTAGCTGGTATCGGTTTTACGATGTCTATATTTATATCTAATTTATCATTTAATAGTGAAATATTAATTGATGAAGCTAAATTAGCCGTTTTATTAACATCTTTAATTGCTGGAGTATTAGGCTACTTGATTTTGAGAAAAAGTAGTAAAATAAATTAATAATACTTACTCGAATTTTTAATTCTCGATTATTTGATCAGATAACAAAATGTAGTTATAAATGGAAATAGGCATATGATGAATACGGAGAAGAAGGTTTACTTAGAAAGAAAACAATAACTCGTACATTTCCCAATCAAATCAAGCAAGAAATTGTAAATAAAATATTAGAACTTCGAAAAGAACATAGATTAGGGACTTGGCGAATTAATTGGTATTTAGAATATTAGTATGATATTTTAATATAAGAATCAAGAGTTTGTCGTATTCTAGCGTAATAATAGGGGTAGGTTAGACAGAAGGTTACTAGAAGAGCCATACGTAGTATTTTATACGAAAAAGAAACAACTGGTCATCATGTACAAGTTGATGGTAAATTTCTGATTTTCATAATACATATTGCAATAAAATCAAGTAATTTTAATATGCAGCTACTGATGATGCTATACGAATTATTGTGCTTAAAATATATGAAAAGCGCAATCAATTAAGTTCAATTGATTTCATAAATTATGTTGTAGATAAATTTCCTTTCAGAATTAATACAATTCAAACAGATAACGGACATGAATTTCAATCAAAATTTCATTGGTATGTTTAAGATTTAAGAATGAGACACAGGTTTATAAAAGTAGGAAGACCTTGGTTAAATGGAAAAATTGAACCATCTCATTTAACTGATAAAAAAAGAGTTCTATCAACTTTTAAGCTATACTAATGATCCCGATCTAAATCAAAAATTAGGGGAATGAGAAAAATTTTATAATCTAAATAGACTTGATATTCATTTAAAGTAAAAACACCTTATTAAATACTAAAATTAAAACTAAAATAATTATATTTAATGCCTACGAAGTCATGAAGTACGACAATTAATATCAATAAAATGTCTATGAATAGAATATACAAATTGCTCAATCTACATATTGGAGAAGAAGATAAGAATAAGGTCAAAGAGGATGTACAAAGTAATATCTCATTTAAAGGAGCAAATTTATGGATTTTAGCATGTGCTATTTTGATAGCTTCAATAGGTTTAAATGTTAATTCAACAGCAGTTATTATAGGAGCTATGTTAATTTCACCTTTAATGGGACCAATTGTAGGTTCTGGTTTTGCATTAGCAACTTATGATTTTACCCTATTAAAGCGATCTACTAAGAATTTGTTTATTGCAACATTAGCTGGATTGGTAGTTTCGTGTTTATATTTTTATTTAAGCCCATTTAAAGAAGTAGAGTCAGAAATATTAGCCAGAACATCGCCTACAATTTATGATGTCCTAATTGCTTTTTTTGGAGGTGTCGTAGGAGCTATATCAATAACAAGAATTGAGAAAGGTAACCCAATACCAGGGGTAGCAATAGCTACTGCATTAATGCCACCATTGTGTACAGCAGGTTTTGGTTTAGCAACTCTCAACTTTAAGTTTTTAGCGGGTGCATTATATTTATATAGTATAAATTGTTTTTTTATTGCCTTATCTACATTTTTGGTATTGAAATATTTGAAATATAAGCCAATACAAACCCAAAACCCTGCACTAGACAAAAAAGTACGACTAACTATAACTGTTTTGATGTCTTTATTAATTTTACCTAGTTTCTATCTAGCCTATAATCTATTACAAGAAAAAAGATATACACAAAACGTAAATACATTTATCCAAAAAGAGTTTCAGTTGAAAGGTAAAACTATTATTTATAAAAATGTAAACTTTAGATCAAATCCAAAACGTATTGAACTTGCATTTTTAACAGAGAAATATGATAGTTTACAAATAAAAGAATTTAATAATAAGCTAGCGGATTTTGGTTTAGAGAATACAACTTTAGTTGTTCGACAAAATAATAGTGATTTAAAACAAGAAATATTAAGTGAAATAAATAAAAATCAGCTAAACGTAACAGAAAAAGATTTACAAATACAACAATTAAAAACACAAATAGAACAAAAAAAAATTGGAGATGCTACTACTGAACGTGAAATAAAATCCTTGTTTCCTTCAATACGTTATGTTTATTTTGGGATTATTCAACATTATAGTGATAGTTTAAAAGCAAAACCAATAGTGATATATCATTCAGAACAAGAAATTGATGAAAATCTATTGCATAACTGGTTGAAAATAAAATTAAAGAGTGATAATTTAGCATTGATTAAAGAATAATATTTATTTTTCGATTCTAAAAATCAGATTTAGAAGATGTTACAATATTTTATTTAATAAGGTTATTTATAATCTGATAATCCTATTTTGCTGAACGCTATAATAATACGAATTCTTAAGTTAAATTTTTTTAATGTTTATTCTTATTTTGAATTACGTCAAAACCTTTTTTCTCGATACAAAATTCTTTCAGAATTCCACCCGAAATGACGGTTGTATAGTTGAAATGAGTAGAATGAATAACGTGATTAAATTAAACTTTATTTGCCTTGGTTCAGCAACAATTCGAATGTAGACTGAATAGCTTTAAGTGATTGAAACCTGACGAGCTGTGAACGAAATTGGTAGGTGATGAAGGGGAATGATTGCTAAGGATGTAGATGTTAGAGATTCGATATACGAGATTCGATGTGAGTATTGAGGGGGTGTAGAATGTAGTATTTATGATGTACAAAGTATTAAGTATTAAGTAAAAAGTACAGATTAGATGATTGATTTTAGATGGGAGAATTGAGATTTTAGATTTGTGAAATGTATTATGTATTTAAATATTGGAAAAAGGATCATAAAAATGTCATATGATTTGGAGACGAGTGTCAAAAAGTTGAAAGTCATGGTTAAAATGTTTTACTGTTTGCG